>CAKUKR010000064.1 GCA_934663645.1 uncultured Muribaculaceae bacterium
CTTTAATGCTTCGAGTTCCTCGAGAGACCTGCCGCCCATTGACTGATACCAACTTTCGGGTACATACTCCAGCAACTTTGTCTCGGGGTTGAGTTCTGTCCTTATTCCATGCTCTGCAAGGAGTGCTGCGAAGTCCGGGTCTGTGTGCAGCTGGTAGAAGTCATAGTCGTGCAGAAGGGACAACGCATCTCTTTCCATGCCATTTTTGTATGCTTCTTCCAGCGACTTGATCGCCATGTCTTTGTCTTCGAGTCTGGCATAGACGCTTGCCAGCGCGGAGTTTGTGTATGCTTGGTCTGCATGCAGGGCATTGATTGCCTTTATTGCGGCTGTTCGATTGCCGAGTCCGGAGTATGCCGCAGCATACATGGCAATAGGGTCAGCCCCTTGCCTGGCAATTTCCTCTTCCGGCATTTCAAGGATGTCATTGTATTGGGCTTTGGCTTTCTCAGCGTTTCCAGACAGCCGCAATGCATCTCCATAGTGCCCTTTGTTGGTTGCCGTTGGTTCGAGTGCGACAGCCGTGGCAAGCGGTTCGCAAGCCTCGGCATACTTGCCCATGGTCATATATGCCCGCCCTTTCTCGCTGTACAGGTCGGGATCGTCGGGCGATTCGAGAATCAGCGCGTTCAGTATGGTGAGTGCGTCGTCGTATCTGCCCATATCTGTTGCTATCGTGGCTTTCATGTACTTCAAGTCTGGGTCATCGGCATATTTGTCAAGTCCCTTTGAAATAGTTGTATACGCCTCAAGTCTTTCGTCCATTTTCAGTTGGCAGTCAGCCAGACAGCTGTATGTATTGGCATCGTCGATGCCGAGGCTGATTATCTCTTCGTATATTCCGCGTGCCGAGGAATATAATCCCCAGTAATTCAGCAGGGATGCCTCTAACTGATAATAACCGTTGGATGCGGTTCTGACTTTTTCGATCTCGGCGATTATCTCGTTGCGCAATTCGTCTGTGTCACAGAGCATCAGCATATATGCTGCTAATCCCTTGTCCTCTCCTTGCTCATATCTTATTGCGCTAAGGCAGTCTTTGATGAAGTCCGTTGTGAGTCCGAGCTGTTTCTCTGTAAGGGCACGAAATATGTAGTTATAGGCAGATGTTTTGTCTCGTTCAATCGCGGAGTTTATTTCGGCAAGAGCAACGGGGAGGTTGTTCTGGTTGTAATACATCCGTGCTGTGTGTACGAAGGGCGCCGCGTCGCCAGGGTACAGATTTTTCGCCTTTTCCAAGTCCTTCAATGCCTTCTTCATGTCTGTATTAGCCAGCAAGTCGGCTCTTTGCAATAGCAGGCCCTTGTTTTTTGAGTCGGCTTTGAGGCCGGCTGACAGAGCCTTTATTGCCTGGACTGTGTCGCCGATTTCTACATATATCTGAGACTTTGCCAAGGCGCAATCGACTGCCAGCGGCTTGTCCTTCTTGGCATGCTTTATTGCCTTGTCTAGCATGGCGAGAGCCTCGCTCTTGCGGTCGAGGGCGTACAGGCTTGCGGCCGCTTGCCAGTACCCTTGCGGGTTCTTCTCATAGTCAGCAATCTCCTGACGCGCATAGCCCAGCGCGTCATCATACTGTTGTGAAGCCAGTGCCTTCTCGGCCTTGTCGGCATAGTAGTTCATCTGCTGTTTGGCCAGCGCAGCCGATGCCGCGAACAGCACCAGCAAAATCGGGAGTAAAACTTTTCTCATCCGCATTTAGGTTTGTTGTCCGCTTTTGACGGCGGGCAGGGTTAGTATTTGTTTCGGAGGAACAATCCGCGGTCATGAAACTTGTGAGATTGTTCTTCTGACGCAAAGTTACAACAAACAAATCGGAATTACCCCCCCGATGGTTAAAATATCATAAGTAATAAATGGCATTTCTATGGAAGTGGACGTGATGGTGGTCTGTAAAATAGTGAATATGAAGATAATGGCAGTTTGACATTATTTATTTGTGTCAAGCTGCCTTTGCTGTGGTAAATGGTGCTGGGGTCAGTGGAGGAGGGGGAGGAGGTGCGGCTGTAGGCAGGGGGCGGCGGCGTATTGGCTGATGCCTCGGCCCTGGCGGAAGCGGCCGGCCGCTCCGCCGGCTTCGTGGACTATCAGTTCGCCGGCGCATACGTCCCATTCGTGCAGTCCCATCTCCCAGTAGCCGTCGAGGATGCCGGCGGCAACGTAGCAGAGGTCCAGCGATGCCGCGCCGAGGCGGCGCAGCCCACGCACGCGGGGCATCACGCGGGCGACGTTGTCGAGGTTGTTGTCCGTGGTCTCGGCTTTGTCTACGGGGAAGCCTGTGCTGACGACTGCGCGGTCGAGGCGGTCGCACGCGCTGGCGTGTATCTCGTGGCCATTTAGGCGTGCTCCTTGCCCGGCGATTGCTGTGAACATCTCGTCAAGGTAGGGGGCGTAGACCACGCCGCAGACGGTTTCGCCCCGGTAGCGTACGCCTATGGAGACGGCGAACAGGGGGAGGCCGGCGGCGTAGTTGGTGGTGCCGTCGAGGGGGTCTATCACCCATACCCATTCGGCGTTGCCGCTGTTGTCGCCTGATTCTTCAGCGAGGATGCCGTGGTCGGGGTACAGGCTGCGTATTGCGTCGGTTATGGCTTGTTCTGACTCGCGGTCGGCGCGTGTGACGATGTCGGCTTCGCCGTGTTTGGTGCGGATGTCGAGGTCGCCGCTGCGGAAATATTTCAGCTGTATCCGGGCTGCCTGACGTGCCATTTCCATGGCGTGCTCGAGCATTGCCGTCATGTCGATGCCGGCTATTTCGTAGTCGTTCATTCCGAGGGGGCGTTTCAGAATTCGAATCGCTCGAGTTTCATCTCTGCGAGGCTGCGCATTGCGCCGACGTGCTGGGCGAACACAGGCGATGAGCTGTGCGCATCGAGCGCTTGCTGGTCAGCCCATGTCTCGCATATCATCATCACGTCGGGGCGTGTGGCGGAGGTGAAGATGTCGTATGCTACGCAGCCGTTCTCGGTAATGGAGTGTGCCGTCAGCTTGCGTGCGTGGTCGAGTACCTGTTCGCGGTTTTCCGCATTGACTTTGATGAAGCAGTTGAGTCGTATCATAGTGTTTTCCCTTTAGTCGTTTTACCTGATAACGTGCGGCGTGGGGCAATTGTTGCCGCCCATGTGCGGTTTTATTTTTTCGTGTCAACCTTGCCTCGTCGCCGTCGCAAGGAGAACGAGGGATTCCACTTGTCGGCGATGATCAGGCCGCCGATGATAAGTATGCAGCCGACGTATCCGATGAGGAATATGTGCTCATGGAGGACGAAGTATGCTACGACCATGGTCACCATGGGCTGCATGTAGATGTAGTTGCTGGCGGTGATCGGACCGAGGGTGCGCATTACCTCGTTCCAGATGACGTATGCCAATGCCGAGCACATGACGACGAGGAAGAGGAAGTTGAGGAGGAATTTGGGCTGAATGAGAATGTCGATGTGATATGGCTCTTGCTGCATGAAAAGCAAGGGCAGCGATGTCAGCACGCCGTAGAGGAAGAGCTTGCGTGTGATGAACAGTCCGCTGTAGTTCGGTATGAGGTTCTTGGCTATTACGGTGTATATAGCCCAAGCGAGGGAGGCGCAGATGGCGAGCAGGTCGCCGCCTGGGTGGAATTCAAATCCCTCCTTGTTGAGGATGACGCACGCCACGCCGAAGAAGGCCATAATCGAGCCGATGATCACACCGCTTTTGATGCGTTGGCGGAAGATGACGGCGAGCAGCAGTGTGGTGAACAGCGGCGAAATCGAGCCGAGCAGCGAGACGTTGCCAGTCGATGTATTGCCGAGTGCGTAGTTCTCGAGTATGAAATAGAGAGAGCCGGCGCAGATGCCGCATATCATAAACCGGAACTCGTCAGCCCAAGAATTGGAGAACAGTTTCTTGAATGACAGGCAGAGCAGTATGACGTACGCAGCAGCGAAGCGGTATGTGAACATTTCCACGGGGGTGAAGTCGCCGTCGTTCATCAGCACCTTGGTGCATACGAATGAGGAGCCCCATGCGCCCATGGTGACGAGTGCGCCGAGATGTCCCAGCAGTTTCTTGCCTGATGTGTGTGTAGTTATTGTTCCAGCCATAAAAACGCGGTTTATGTTAGGTTATTCCGACTGCAAAAGTACAACAAAAACTCCGAAAGCGGAAATTTATCCGTAATGGGCGGGCTTGCAGCGAATGTCGCTGTATGTAAAAATGAGGGGATGCCGCATGACATCCCCTCTATAGTCGGTTGTGAGTGTATTATCTGGTTCAGATGATACCCTGTGCGAGCATAGCGTCAGCAACCTTCATGAAGCCGGCGATGTTTGCGCCCTTCATGTAGTTGATGTAGCCGTCGCACTGCTTGCCGTACTTCACGCAGTTCTCGTGGATGTCGTGCATGATAGTGTGGAGGCGAGCGTCAACCTCTTCGGCAGACCACTGGAGGTGTTCTGCGTCCTGAGACATCTCGAGGCCAGATACTGCAACACCACCTGCGTTGACAGCCTTGCCGGGAGCGTAGGGAACCTTGGCAGCGAGGAATGCGTCGATAGCCTCAGCCTGGCAGCCCATGTTGGAAACCTCTGCAACGAGCATAACCTTGTTGTTGATGAGGTTCTTGGCATCCTCAACACCTACCTCGTTCTGAGTAGCGCAGGGGAGTGCGATGTCCACTTTCTGCTCCCAGGGCTTGCGGCCTGCGAAGAACTGTGAACCGGGGAACTTGTCAGCGTAGGGAGCAACAACGTCGTTGCCAGATGCGCGGAGTTCGAGCATGTATGCGATCTTCTCGTCGTTGAGACCTGCGGGGTCGTAGATGTAGCCGTCAGGACCAGAGATGGTAACGACCTTGCCGCCGAGCTCAGTAGCCTTGGTAGCAGCGCCCCAAGCCACGTTGCCGAAGCCAGAGATTGCGATAGTCTTGCCCTTGATGTCAGTGCCGAGGTCAGTCAGCATATCCTGAACGAAGTAGAGAGCGCCGAAACCGGTAGCCTCGGGACGGATACGGCTGCCGCCGAATGACATGCCCTTGCCGGTGAATGTGCCTGTGTTCTCACGAGCGAGTTTCTTGTACATGCCGTACATGTAACCAACTTCGCGGCCGCCTACGCCGATGTCACCTGCGGGTACATCGCGGTCGGGACCGAGGTTGCGCCACAATTCGAGCACGAATGCCTGGCAGAAACGCATGATTTCAGCGTCGCTCTTGCCGCGCGGTGAGAAGTCAGAACCGCCTTTGCCACCACCCATGGGGAGAGTAGTGAGGGCGTTTTTGAATGTCTGCTCGAAACCGAGGAACTTCAGGATCGAGAGGTTTACAGATGCGTGGAAGCGGATACCGCCCTTGTACGGGCCAATGGCGTTGTTGAACTGAACGCGGTAGCCGATATTGTTTTGAACCTCGCCCTTGTCATCTACCCAAGTCACACGGAAAGTGAAGATGCGGTCAGGCTCTACCATACGCTCGATGATACGGGCCTTCTCGAATTCGGGATGCTGGTTGTAGACGTCCTCAACGCAGAGAAGCACTTCCTTCACTGCCTGGAGAAACTCTTTCTCACCCGGGTGTTTAGCCTCGAGGTTTGATAAAATCTCTTGAATGTTCATGTTTAACAGTTTAGATTTTTGGTTATTCTGTTGTCTATTTCTGGTGCAAAAATACAACCTTTTCTCCAACCCACCAAAATAATAGGGGAAATTTTTCGGATTATTTTCGGTGGCTTCCGAAAGCAGCGTTTTTCGTGTGCCGAAAAACGGATTTGGATGTCTGTAATAGGAGGATTGTCAGTGTGTTGCGTGAGTGTCGCCAGTGGGCGGTCAACAGCGTGTGCTACTGTCGTGAGGGGACAAAAAAACGGGGGCACGCCGCTTTGGCTCACCCCCGGTATATTATTATGTGGCAATCGTCAGATTAGTTCTGGGTGAAGATGACGATGCGGTTCCAGTCGTTGTCAGAGGGGTAGGGCTGAACGTCAGAGCCGTCGTACTTCACGTTGAGGCGGCTGCGGTCGATGCCGTACTTGTTGACCAGAGCATCGGCAACTGCGTTGGCGCGGCGTTCTGAGAGCTGGAGATTGTATTCAGCTGTACCGGTGTTGCGGTCTGCATAGCCCACGATGTTGACTTTCTCGTTGGGGTTAGCCTTGAGCCACTCGGCCATGTTGTAGACGTTGACTTCCTCTGTGGGCATGATGACGTCGGAGTTGATTGTGAAGCGGACTGAAGTCATGAGCGGAGCGTTGACACAGTCTTTCTGAACCACGGGTTCGGGGCATGGAAGCTGTGACTTGAGGGCGTTGATTTCCTGGTTTGCGTCTACCAGTGCGCCGCGCAGGTCGTTGACCTGTGCATTGAGGGCGTCAATCTGTGTGACGTATTCGCACTCGTTGAACTTGCCCCAGCCGCGTCCGCCGAAGTTGATGTTGAAACCGCCGATAGCAGCGACGTTCACGTCGACGGGGTCGCCGTATGAGCAGAGGTTCCAGTTGTCGCCGTAGAATGAAGCGCGAGCCTCGGCGAAGAAGTCAACGTATTTGCAGAGGCGGAACCGGAATTGTAAGCCGGCAGACACTGGGAGAGTCCAAGATTCGTCCTTGAGGCCTTTGTCGCCCACGCCGTTGATGTTTGTGGCAGCTGCGAAGTTGCCGGCGCGGTCGTGGATGCGCCACATGTAGTCACCGCCGAGGCCTGCGAAGGGTATGATTGAGAATACGCGGTCGGGGTTGACACCGCCGATCGAGTTGAACATATCCCACATAATCTCGAAGTTGACGTTGACGTGCTTGCCCTTGGTCCAGCCGTTTGTGGGCTGTGCCAGTGTGGGGTTGTCCCAGTGCATGGCGCCGCCGATTGCGTTGATGCGGAAACCGAGGTAGGGCGACATCCAGCGTCCGAAACCGATGTTGTATGTTGCGGTCATTTTCTTGCGGTCAACGGAATTGAGGCCAGACTCGACACGCACTCCCTGCTCTACAAACGGCTGGTTGATGCCGGCACCGAGCTGCAGGAACCAGTTGTTGCGCCAGTTGGCGAAATAGTGTGTCGTGTTGTCACATGAGGTGGAGGTTACGGTCTCCTCCACGAGCTCCTGCGCGTTTGCCTGTCCTGCCATGAGGAAAGAGCCTGCACAGAGGGCTGATAAACAAAGAAGTTTGTTTGCCTTCATAATCTTACACTTTGGTTTATTTAGAGAATTTCTACTTCCATAATTAACGTGACATTCGGGATGAATGTTCATCCATCCGGATGCCGGCAGGGCTTGCTTCAGCTGCCGCAGACGTGTCAATTTCCCCTTACTGCACATTGCGGCGTGAAATGCGCAACCTACCATGCTGCAAAGTTGGGAATTTTTTTCGATATATGAAAATTCCACGGCAAAAAATGGCATATTTTGCGCCGTAATGCGATATTTGGGTTTGAAATCGGGCATTTCAGTCTGAATAATCCACACAGGCGCGAGCGTCGCGGTACGGCGCGATGATACTGGCTGCTGCGACGTGGGCTGGATGAACGGAATATGTCGCCACGTCCGCCATCCGCTCCACGCGGGCGTGAAGCACTATGTCCCAGTCTTCTGCGGGGTTCTCGTTGATGCCCACCTGCATTGACTTGAGCACGTCAATCTGCGCGGGGAGGGCGAGGAGGGCGTCGCGGAAACGGCGGGCAGCGTCGAGGCGTTGCTCCGGTGTGCCTTTGAGGCGGAATGTCACTATGTGGTTTACCATATATATAATGTGTTTATGTTGTTGATGATGTCAGTTGCCGGGGTACAGACGCTCGCGTGCGGCGGCTACCTTCTCATCGGTCACATAGTCGTCGTAGTCCATCATCTTGTCAATTATTCCGTTGGGCGTCAGCTCGATTATTCGGTTGCAGACTGTCTGTATGAACTCGTGGTCGTGGCTAGACATCAGGACGATGCCGGGGTAGTTCTGCAGCGTGTTGTTGAATGCCTGTATCGACTCGAGGTCGAGGTGGTTTGTCGGCGAGTCGAGCACGAGGCAGTTGGCGTTGGTGAGCATCATGCGTGCTATCATACAGCGTATCTTTTCGCCGCCGGAGAGCACGGACGCTTTCTTGAGCACCTCCTCGCCGCTGAAGAGCATCTTGCCGAGGAAGCCCTTCAGGTAAATTTCCGACGAGTCGGAGCTGTACTGGCACAGCCAGTCCACGAGGTTGAGGTCGGTGTCGAAGAATGGCGAGTTGTCCAGCGGCAGGTAGGAGTATGTTATAGTCTGCCCCCATTCGTAGTCGCCGGCATCGGCTTTGCGCTTTCCGTTGATGATTTCAAACAGGGCTGTCATGGCACGCGGGTCGCGGCTCAGGAATGCCACTTTGTCGCCTTTCTCGATCTGGAAATTCACGTCATGGAACAGTGTCGTGCCGTCAACGGATGCAGTCAGCCCCTTGACTTCGAGTATCTTGTTGCCCGGTTCGCGCTCTGGGGTGAAGATGATGCCAGGGTATCGGCGGGTAGAGGGCTGTATCTCATCGACATTGAGCTTTTCGAGCATCTTCTTGCGGCTTGTGGTCTGCTTTGACTTGGCCACATTGGCGGAGAAGCGGCGTATGAACTCGAGCAGTTCCTTCTTCTTCTCCTCGGCCTTCTTGTTGGCGGCCTGCTGCTGTCGCAGGGCGAGTTGCGAAGACTGGTACCAGAAACTGTAGTTGCCGGCGAAAAGGGAAATCTTGTTGTAGTCGATGTCGAGGGTATGGGTGCTGACAGCGTCGAGGAAGTGGCGGTCATGGCTGACGACGAGGACGGTGTTCTCGAAGTTGGCGAGGTAATTCTCGAGCCAAGCCACGGTGTCGAGGTCCAAGTCGTTGGTGGGCTCGTCGAGCAGCAGGTTGTCCGGGTTGCCGTAGAGGGCTTTGGCGAGCAGCACGCGCACCTTCTCGTTTGCGCTCATGTCCTTCATGAGCATATAGTGGCGGTCCTCCTTGATGCCCAGTCCGCTGAGCAGCGCGGCAGCGTCGCTCTCGGCGTTCCACCCTTCGAGTTCGGCAAACTTGTCCTCGAGTTCGGCGGCGCGTATGCCGTCAGCGTCGGAGAAGTCCTCCTTGGCGTAGATGGCATCCTTCTCCTGCATAATGTTCCACAGGACGGTATGTCCGCGCAGCACGGTCTCGATGACTGTGCATTCGTCAAACTCGAAGTGGTCCTGCGACAGCACGGAGAGACGCTCTCCGGGGCCGAAGGTGACTGTGCCGTGGGTCGGGGAGAGCTGTCCGGAGAGTATGCGCATGAGCGTGGACTTGCCCGCGCCGTTTGCGCCTATGATGCCGTAGCAGTTGCCGTGGGTGAACGTGAGGTTCACGTCCTGAAAGAGAGTCCGTTTGCCGAACTGTATGCCTAAGTTGTTGACTTGTATCATCTAAATAGGTCAGAAATATATAGTATGGGTTTGTGCCGTCAACGGTGCCGGCGAGGCACATTGACGTTATGGTTGTCGAATATCTTGGCTGCGCCGCGCTCGAAGAGGCGGAACGTGGATTGCTGCCCTGCGGGTATCTTGTCGGGCATCCATGAGGGGACGACCTGGTAGTTGACCGTCTTGCCCTCGGGCTTGGCGGTGAAGAAGGTGTCGTAGTCGGCAGCGTCAAAGCGTACTTTGCCGTCCCTGCCGCGCACCATGCGCACACGCACCAACGCGCCTCCGCGTGAGTCCGTGTCGTTTTGGTTGGAGATGAAATTGCCGAGTGAGTAGACCACGAGGACATTCTTGCCCTCCGCCTCGTTGCGCACCACCTTCATCGGCTGCACTACATGCGGGTGAGAGCCGATTATCAGGTCTGCACCGTTGTTTATCATGAAGTCGGCGAGTTGCCGCTGGTTCTCGTTTTCGAGCTGCACGTATTCCAGTCCCCAGTGGACAGTGACCACGATGGCTTCTGCTCCTGCGTCGCGGGTGGCTTTCATCTCGGCGGCTATCTTGTCGCGGTCTATGAGCGACACCTCCATGCCGTCGCGAGCCGGGATGCCGTTTGTGCCGTAGGTATAGTTGAGGAAGCCGATTTTGCAGCCGTTTATCACCTTGATGAACGGCACGAGGGTGTCGCGCTGTGCCGCGTCACGGTATGTGCCGATGTGGTCCAGGCCGAGGCTGTCGAGGGCCGTCAGTGTGCGTCGCGCAGCCTTCATGCCGCTGTCGAGGCAGTGGTTGTTGGCTGTCAGCACCAGGTCAAAGCCTGCGTCGCGCAGAGCGGCGGCGTAACTGTCTGGCGAGGAGAAGTTGGGGTATCCGTGGTATTTCGGGCCTCCTCCGAGAGGCACTTCCAGGTTGACCACGGCGTAGTCGGCGGCTTTCACATTGGGGGCAATGAGTGTGAAATATGACGAATAGTCATACCGCTTGCCGCCTCCGGCACGCAGGGCATGATTCAGCTGCGGCCCGTGCTGCATGGCATCGCCCACAAACAGCAGGTTGACGGTGTCGCAGCGCACCTCGCGTGCGGCTTCGGCAGAGTCGGAGCCGGCATTGCGGCTGCCGCCGTTGGCATACGAGGGCAGGACGGTCGCCGACATGAGCGTCAGCGCCGTCAGTGCCCTGGTTATGATGAGGTTGAAACGGCTCATCGTTGTCGCAGTCAGTCAAACAGCTTGCCGTGACGCGCCAGCAGCGTGTTTTTCATCAGCATGGCGATGGTCATCGGCCCTACGCCGCCGGGGACGGGGGTGATGTAGCTGCACTTGGGTGCAACGTTCTTGAAGTCTACGTCGCCGCAGAGGCGTTTGCCGCTCTTGCGCGTGGGGTCGTCCACGAGGGTTGTCCCCACGTCAATTACAACAGCGCCCTCCTTGACCATGTCCTCGGTGACAGTGCCCGGTCGGCCCATGGCGGCGATGAGGATGTCAGCCTCGCGGCATATCTCCTTGATGTTGCGCGTCGCAGAGTGGCATACAGTCACTGTGCAGTCGCCGGGCTGAGCCTTCTGCATGAGCATCATTGCCACCGGCTTGCCCACGATGTTGCTGCGGCCCAGCACCACGGCGTGGCAGCCCTTGGTCTTGATGCTGTAACGCTCCAGCAGCTCCATGATGCCTGCCGGCGTCGCGCTGCGGAAACATGGGAGGCCTATGGACATACGGCCGACGTTGATGGGGTGGAAGCCGTCCACGTCCTTGCGGTAATCGATGGCTTCGATCACTTTCTGCTCGTTGATATGTCGCGGCAACGGGAGCTGGATGATGAAGCCGTCCACTTGCTCGTCCCGGTTGAGGCGGTCTATCTCCTCGAGCAGCCGCTCTTCAGTCACGTCATTGTCAAAGCGGATGAGCGAGCTGCCGAAGCCGCACGCTTCGCACGCCTTCACCTTGTTGGCAACGTATGTCTCGCTGCCGCCGTCGTGCCCTACCAATATCGCCGCGAGGTGGGGCGCTCTTTCGCCGGCTGCGACCATTTGGGCAACTTCCTCCGCAATCTCGCGCTTGAGCGCGGCTGCGGTTTCTTTTCCATCGAGTATCTGCATAGTCATTCGGGTGTTAATCAGGCTGCAAAATTACGAAAAAATACCCTCGTGCGCAACACCTTCAGCGACCAGTGACGCCTTGCAGCGGGTGTGTGAAGCAACGCGATTTGGCTGTATGCGGAAAAATGACTAACTTTGACACCGCAAAAGCGCACGTGGCGTAATGGTAGCCGCGCCAGACTTAGGATCTGGTGTCTTCGGACGTGGGGGTTCGAGTCCCCCCGTGCGCACCAAAACCAAAGCAACAACACCAGACAATTCTAATTCTCATACGATTATGTGCGATTTGAAACGTTTTAAGGTGGCGCAAGAGACCAAATACGACGATGCGCTTGCCGAAGTGAAAGCTGGCCGCAAGACCAGCCATTGGATGTGGTACATCTTCCCGCAGTTCGACGGTCTTGGACGTTCTGAAACATCGAAATTTTATAGCATCAAGAGCTTGGGCGAGGCGCGTGCATACCTCGCCGACGAGCTGCTCGGCGCTAGGCTGCGCGAGATTTCGTCGGCGTTGCTCGACCTCGAAACCAATGATGCGAAGGAAGTGTTCGGCCGTACAGACGCAATGAAGCTGAAGTCATGCATGACGCTGTTCGACCTCGTGTCGCCCGATGATGTCTTCGCCCGCGTCCTCGACAAGTACTATGAGGGCAAACGCAGCGGCAGGACATTGAAGCTGGTCAGCGGCACTCAAGGATTTGTCCCCGAAGGGGCACAGTACACGCCCGGGAATATCCGCGCATTGCGCCCTGACGAGGTGTTCGTATTCGGCAGCAACCTTGCCGGTCAGCATGCCGGCGGCGCAGCCCGCGTTGCGCACAAGCTGTTCGGCGCGGTATACGGACAGGGTGTCGGCTTGCAGGGGCAGTCATACGGCATCCCGACCATGCAGGGCGGCGTGGAAACTATTGCCCCGTATGTCGATGAGTTCATCTCGTTTGCCAAGGCTCACCCGGAGCTGAAATTCTATGTCACGCGCATCGGCTGCGGCATCGCCGGTTTCTGCGACGAGGAGATAGCTCCGCTGTTTGCCGCCGCCAGGCAGTTGCCCAATGTCACGTTGCCGTGCACATTCTGCGAGGCGACTGACGACGGCAAGGCGTAGTTTTCGGGCTCGGGATAGCGGCGGTTACCGGATTATTTATTAAATTTGCTACCGCAAACGGCTGCGCAAGCGCGTGGCTCGGTTTCCGATGCACTATATAAACCCAACAACCATAGAATAATGAGAGAAACAGAAGAAAACATGACAACCGGCACGGGACTGCCCGAGAACGCCTTCCGCGAACTCGGCGCTGACGAGCAGTACACTCCTGTGATGCACCCGGCGCATGAGCAGAAGGAGGTGACTCCCTATTCTGTCATCACCGGCCTCATCATGGCGATTGTCTTCAGTGCCGCTGCCGCCTACCTCGGCCTGAAAGTGGGCCAGGTGTTTGAGGCCGCTATCCCCATTGCGATCATCGCCGTGGGTCTTTCCAACGCATTGGGCAAGAAGAACGCTCTTGGCCAGAATGTTATCATCCAGTCGATTGGCGCATGCTCTGGCGTGATTGTGGCAGGCGCCATCTTCACGCTTCCGGCCCTGTACATATTGCAGGCTTCCTATCCCGACATCATGGTCGAGTTCTACCAGATATTCCTGAGCTCGCTGCTCGGCGGCATCTTGGGCATCCTTTTCTTCATACCGTTCCGCAAGTATTTCGTCAAGGACATGCACGGCAAGTACCCCTTCCCGGAGGCTACCGCGACCACGCAGGTGCTCATCACCTCACAGGCATCCAAGTCAGAGAACGGCGGACAGGCCAAGACACTCATTATCGCGTCGCTCATCGGCGGTGTCTATGACTACCTCGTCGCCACTTTCGGCTGGTGGGCTGAGACTGTCACCTCTCATGCGACTGCATGGGGCACGGCTGTCGCCGAAAAGACGAAGCTCGTTTTCAGCTGCAACACAGGCGCGGCACTGCTTGGCCTGGGCTACATCGTTGGTCTGAAATATGCATTCGTCATCTTCGCCGGTTCTATTTTCGTTTGGTGGATTGTCATACCCCTAATGGGTACATACGGTGCACCGGAGATAGCGTCGCTTGCCCCTGAGGCGATATTCAAGGACTATGCCCGCATGATTGGCATCGGCGGTATCGCCATGGCTGGCGTCATAGGCATTGTCAAGTCATGGCCTATCATCATGCAGGCTATCGGGCTTGCCGGCCGCGAGCTGAAAGGCAAGTCTTCGGGTGTCAAAGAGGTGCGCTGGCAGCTCGACCTGTCGATGAAGCACATTGTCTTCTATATCGCCATTGCCCTCATCGTCGTGCTGATATTCTTCTGGCTCGGCGTGATACATAACATAGGTCAGGCTGCAGTGGCATGGCTCGTGGTGACCGTCATCGCGTTCCTGTTCACCACCGTAGCCGCCAACGCAATTGCAATCGTAGGCTCTAACCCCGTTTCCGGTATGACGCTGATGACGCTCATCATCGCCTCTGCCATATTCGTGGCTATCGGCATGAAGGGCACGTCAGGCATCGTAGCGTCAATGGTCATCGGCGGCGTGGTCTGCACCGCACTCTCCATGGCCGGCGGCTTCGTCACCGACCTCAAGATAGGCTACTGGCTCGGCTCTACGCCCAAGAAGCAGGAGAGCTGGAAATTCCTCGGCACATTCGTTTCCGCAGCCACTGTCGGCGGCGTTATCCTCGTTCTCAACCAGGTCTACGGTTTCAGCGGCGACAACGCACTCGTTGCTCCTCAAGCCAACGCCATGGCAAAGGTGATCGAGCCCCTCATGATGGGCGGCGACACACCGTGGATACTCTATATGGTAGGCGCGATACTCGCCCTTATCCTCAACTGGCTCGGCGTGCCGGCATTGGCATTCTGCCTCGGCATGTTCATCCCCTTGCAGCTCAACACCCCGATGCTCGTCGGCGGTGCAGTGGCATACATCGTGTCACACAGCTCCAAGGACAAGAAAATCAACGATATGCGCCGTGATCGTGGTACACTTATCGCATCAGGCCTTATCGCCGGCGGTGCATTGTTCGGCGTATTCGCTGCAATCACTCGCTTCGCAGGGTTTGAATACGACAACCCTGTGCCGGCAGACATGCAGCAGATCCTCGGCTGTGTGGCATACGCACTTGTGATAGCCTACCTCATCTGGGATTCCAAGCGCGTCAAGCTCCCCACCCCGAAGAAATCCTAAGCGCATAGCGTAACAACGCACAGTTCACATAAACGACAGGGGCATCTCCAGTTATAACGAGGTGTCCCTGTTTTTTTGTCTCTGCAATGTGATGTAAATCAGCATATTGAGATTTTGTTGCAAAATTCTTGGCGGAAACGTTTGGAGGCAATGAAAAAAA
>CAKUKR010000065.1 GCA_934663645.1 uncultured Muribaculaceae bacterium
ATGACGCGGCAAAGTTAATGAAAATTTCGCAAACCGCGAAGCCTCCGCCAAAAATATTGTCGCGCTCACGCATAATTTCCCCCACAGGAACATTCATGGAATATCCGCGACAGGGCAAGACAACGACGACTGCGATTTTAGGGGAAACAAATGGGGCATGCCGGCGGGCATGCCCCATTTATATAGAAGTAATGTGGGGTGATGATTACTTGTTGGCGTTCTCGGCTTCAGAGGCAACGACTTCTTCTGCGGTTGTCGGAGCGATGTTGGGCAGCTCGAGGCCGAGGTGCTGCTTGCGGTCGATGACTTTCAGTATCAGACCGATGATGAGCGCGGCGATGCCGAGCGCAGCAAGCATTATCAGCGCGTAGGTGTAGTCGTAGCTGGTTGCGGCTTTCTCGGCCTCCATTGTGCCGGCTTCTACGGCTGCGGTGATGTCCTGGTTGGTGTTGTCAAGCACCTTGCCGATGAGCAGAGGGAAGAGCCACAGGCCGATGTTCTGTATCCAGAAAATAAGGGCGTATGCCGAGCCGATGATTTTCGAGTCAACGAGTTTCGGCACGCTGGGCCACAGTGACGCTGGCACGAGCGAGAATGAGGCTCCGAGCACGAGAATGGTGATGTATGCGACTGCCACACCGCCGACTGCGCTGTCATGGAACATCGGCAGCACGAATGCGAATGTCAGGTGGCAGGCGATGAGCAGCAGCGAGCCGAACACGAGCATCGAGGCAGCCTTGCCCTTATGGTCAACATAGTTGCCGAGGATCGGGGTGATGCCGACAGCCAAGAGGGGGAACACGGCGAATATAGAGGCCGCTGACTGGCGCATATAGCCCATGTAGCAGTAGGTGACAAGGGCGGCTATGGCAAGCGCAAGCATACCGTATTTCATGCCCTTGTTCTTCGAGAAGTTGCTGGTAAACGATGCAGCAGCTACAATAATCATTATTATATACTGAACCACCGTTACAGTTTCACCGGCCCAGAATGAACCTTCCGCAGGAGGCGTGAACGAGAGGTTGCACTGGAGCATGTTGACCGCATATTTCTGGAAGGGGAAGATTGCTGAGTAGTAAAGCACGCACAACAGGGCAACAAGCCAGAAGCCGCCGCTCTTGAGGATTTTGCCGAGGTCGCTTATCTTGAACGGGTCGTCCTTTTCCTCCTCAACGCCGCTCTCCTGGTCGAGCTTGCGGTCCATGAAGAAGTATACGATGAACATGATGAGTGCAACCATGAGCAGCACCACACCGAAAGCGACCGAGCGTGACACCTGAATATCGCCGCCCATTTTTGCGAATACCGGTGAGAAAATCATGCAGGTGGCAACGCCAAGGCGTGCAAGCGCCATCTCAGAACCCATAGCGAGAGCCATTTCACGTCCCTTGAACCATTTCACGATGCCGCGTGAAACGGTAATGCCGGCCATCTCCACGCCGCAGCCGAAGATCATGAAGCCGACTGCAGACAGTTTGGCAGAGGAGGGCATGCCTTCGTAGAACGGCGAGATGCCGAGCTCGTCGAAGCCGGGGATGTAATTCAGATTTTCGGTGAACCATACGTCAAGACCCGAGCCGATGAAAGCATCGGTGAGCGCGTAATAGTTGATTGACGCGCCGACCACCATGACTGCTCCGGAGAGGATTGCAGTGAAGCGGACACCCATCTTGTCAAGGATGATACCTGCGAAAATGAGGAAGAAGATAAACACGTTGAGGAAAGTCTCAGACCCCTGCTGTGTGCCGAAAGCGGTTGAATCCCAGCCGCGAGTGGACTGAAGCAAGTCCTTGATAGGGGAGAGGATGTCCATAAAGATGTATGAACAGAACATGGCGAAAGCCAGCAGGCCCAACGCCGTCCAGCGCGCCCACGCCTTGTCGTTGAGCGCGACTGTCTTTTTGAGTGATTGTTGTACAGCCATTATGTGTTGGTTTGATTAGTTCTTCTGGTACTTGGTTAAGTGGGGCAAATTTACGAATTTTATTTGGATAATCCGCCTTTTCATGCCGTCAAACATCGAATACAGACACGCGAAGCCCCATATATCTCCTTGACATACCGAGTAATTCCGGAGAAAAACCGTGAAGCCGAAAAATTTCATTCCGATTATTGTCAAAAGTTTTGGCGGTTGGATAATTCTTTGTAAATTTGCGGAGTGTTGCCTCGGCGACACAAAAGCATAGGTACGCAGACAGAGTGATGCCCAATATGCTCATTCACCCATCCTGCTTGCCGCCCAAGCGTGAAATAATTACATGTTCAACATTTTAATATAGTACGGCTTATGAAAAAAAGTACCATTATTCTTCTGGCACTCGCGTTCGGTGTCACGTTCAGCATGGATGCGTCTATGCGCAAGGAAATGCGGCAGGAAGCCCCGCGCCGCACCATCAATGTCAAGCCTGTTGTAACGCCGGCGACCAACATCACCGAAAACTCGTTCACCGCCAACTGGGTGGACATGGCAGGAGCTGACGGATACTGCGTGTTCGTCTATGAACCCATCCCCGTTACAGAGGCTGGGACATACAAAGTCCTCGAGGAGAGCTTCAACCTCGTGAGCCTCGGCTCGATCATCGAGCCATACTGGCATGAAGGGTTCTCCTGCACCCTTGACGGCGACTATGACTTCACGTTCACTCCAGACTGGACTGTCATAGGTGCTGCATTCGCTCGCGGCATGGTAAGCGGAAGCATCTATACTCCGACTACCGACCTGACACACAACAACGGCAAATTCCGCGTCATCCTCGACCTCGCGGCACAAAAGGGCACAAAAATCAAGGTGACTTCATACGGCTCTACCGTTGAGAGCCAGGAGCAGGTATGCGACGGCTTCAGCGAAAGCACGCTCACTTTCGACTTCACAAACGGCAACCATGAGACATATCTGTTTATCGTGGACAACGGCAACGATGAAATCTCCGACCCGTCCAAAGTCTCACTTTCATATCTCGACAACTTCACTATCGAGCAAGATCTGAAAGCCGGCGACCAGTTCCTCCGCCTCATCACAATCGACGACACAGTGGACGCACCTGCCACTTCATGCGACTTCAAGGACATGAAGTTCCTCAACGGCGCCAAGAACCTGTGCTACGACCTCTATGCAGCTTATTTCACAAACGAGGATCCGGACGACCCATGGAACTATGACGTGGACTACAGCGAGTTTTCCGACCTGATGCACCTGACACTTGCCGGCGGCGACGGCGTGGACGACATCATGTCTGAAACAGATGCAGCCACGGAGGTGTACAACCTCGCTGGCCAGCGCGTAGCATCATCAACCGAGGGTCTCGACGCCGGCATCTACATCGTGCGTCAGGGCAACAAGACAAGCAAGGTTGCAGTGAAGTAAAACAACAACAAAAAACAGAATCAAACATGAACAAGAAATCATACATAGCACTCGCCGCAGCCGCATTGTTCGCAATGCCCGCAAGTGCAGACATCGTTGAGGCAACTCTCGACCTCGGCGACTACGAGAACTCGACAACGGTAATCAACAACGGTCAGGGCCAAGCTCCGTTCTACTTCTACTACGAGCACTCCGGCACACAGGTCATCTACACCTCGCAGGAGATAGCCGCTCTGTTCACCAACGGCGCGAGCATCAAGTCCATAACATTCCGCTTCGGCGACCCGGAAAGCACATCTTGGTTCGAGTTTTCAGAATCTCTGAAATGCTACATCCAGCTCATCGACGCTGAAGAGTTCACTGTCGTGGAAAGCAAGTCCAACTGGTTCAAACCCGTCAACGCCTCCACTGTTGCAACGGCCACACTCAATTACGACATGGACATGATGGAGGGCACGGAAATCACCATGACATTCCCCGAACCGTTTGCTGTCACTCCCGAAGATGCAGGCAAGAGCCTCCTTGTCACTTCCGAATCAGAATGCACCGAGGGCGACCCGACACACGGACAGTACTTCAATTCATTCACATACGAGAACACTGCACGCACATACCGCGTTGCGGCATACTACAAGGACGGCTCTGCCAACTTCCAGGAGCGTGTGGACAACGGCGGCCTCATATACTATGAGACAGAGAGCAGCAGCATTTACCGCTATGACCTCCCGGTGGCACGCATCACATACACCTACGACACCGGCAGCGGCGTGAATGAGATCAACGCAGACACAGCAGACCAGGAGGTATATGACCTGTCAGGCCGCCGCATCGGCACATCGCTTGACGGCGCAACTCCCGGCATCTACGTAGTACGCGCCGGCGGCAAAGCCACCAAGGTAGCAGTGAAATAACCCGCGCCAACATTCACCGGCTATCGCCGGACAACCACACAGAGGAGCGAGCCTTCGGCCCGCTCCTCCCACTATATCATTACACCTCCATTGCTAACTCCAGATCACTCGAAAAAGCAGTCTGAAAATGCCGCTGAGTACAGAAATATTTATTACCTTTGCGAGCAAAGCGAATGATGCCGAAATTGCACAAATACGATATAATGCTAATCGGCGTATACATCCCCTAATATAGAACTATTCCGATGACAGCACAAGAGATTGCTCGCGTAGTTTGGAACATAAAAGATATAATCCGCGACGTATATGACGACACGGAGGTCGAAGACGTGATTTTGCCGTTTACGCTTCTTCGCCGCCTTGACTGCATACTTGAGGGAAAGCATGAATTAATAGAACAGGAGGTTGGCGTGGTGCCGGCTGCAATCCCTGAGAGTATGCGCGAAAACTATCGCGCAAAACGGCTCGAAGGGGTGCTGCACAAACGCAACCTCACGTTTTACAACTCCTCAAAGTTGACACTCAAAGCTCTCCTTGCAAGTCCCGATCAAATCGGTGACAATTTCAAGGCGTATCTGGAGGGCTTCACATCCAACATAAAGGACATCCTTGCCAATTTTGTAAAGGAAGACAGTGACACATCGACGTTTGACCTGTCAAGGATCTATTCACGCCTGGAGCGTTCCAATTTGCTTTTCAAGGTATGCGAGGCGTTTGTCAATCAGGCAGACCTTTCGCCAGACAAGGTTGACAATGCCATGATGGGTACAATTTTTGAAATTGTAATCCGGTGGTCAAAGGAGTCCACCAACTCCAAGGCTGGCCAGTTCTACACGCCGCGCGAGATAGTGCGTCTGCTGGTAAAGCTGACCCTATGCGGCAAAGACCATGAACTGCATACCCCGGGACAGATGTTTGACCTCTATGACCCCTGCTGCGGCACGGGTGGCATGCTGACAGTCGCCAAAGACTACCTGACAGAGCGTGCTGGCAATCCGAACCTCAAGGTCCGGCTCTTCGGTCAGGAAATCAGCCAAAAGACATACGCAATATGCAAAGCCGACCTGTTGATAAAGGGCGACTTGCAAGAGGGGAACCTTCGTCTGGGCGACACCCTCGCTGATGACCTTTTGCCCACGTCAAAGTTCACATACATGCTTGCCAACCCGCCTTTCGGCACAGACTGGAAGAAGGTCGAAGCATCAGTGAAAAAGGAGAACTGCCTCGGCGGACGTTTTGAGGCTGGCTTGCCAGGCACTTCAGACGGCTCACTGCTGTTTCTGCTGCACATGATAAGCAAAATGCGCGAACCCAAGTACGGTGGCTCACGCATCGGCATTGTCCTCAATGGCTCGCCGCTGTTCAATGGTGATGCCGGCAGCGGCTGGAGCAACATTCGCAAGATGCTGCTCGACCGAAACCTGCTCGACGCTATCGTGCGGCTCCCCAAGAACATGTTCTACGGCACAGACATCAACACATACCTGTGGATACTCGACAACAACCGCCCGGACGGACATCGGGGCAAAGTACTGTTTGTCGATGCTGACCATGAAGAGTTTTACACGCCTTTGCAACGCTCTCTCGGCAAGAAGCGTTTCGAGATTTCAGAAAGCGGCTCTGCATCAATCCTTGACATATACAGCAACTACGCCTCCTGCTCCATGGAGCTGAAAGACAGTTCAGGCAAGCCCTGCCAGACAGAGGTCGCCAAGCTGATAGACAGCGACGATTTCCTGTATACCAAGGTGACGGTGGAACGTCCTTTGCGCCTTACGTTCAGTGACATAACAGGCAAGTTTGCAGCCTTACGCGGACGCTATTCAGATGAGGAATGGGCAAAGATGTGCAAGCGGCAGGCCTTTCACGCCACACTCGAAAAAGTCGCAGCACTCAACGGCATAGACACACCTCGGAACGACGCAGACTTTTTCCGTTTTTTGAAAGACAACGCCCTCAAGCTCAAGGCTGTGGAAATCAAGGAGCTGCGCAACCGTTTTGCAGAGGCAGACCCTGATGCTCCCGAAATACTTGCCAACCCGTACAAGGCGGACAGCGGCTTTGTGGCAGACACCTCACTCCGCGACACTGAATTGATACCGTTGCGACAGGACATAGACGAATACTTCGAGCGTGAGGTGCTGCGCTTTGTCCCCGATGCATGGATGGACCGCTCGAAAGACAAAGCCGGCTGCGAGTTCCCGTTCTCCAAGCTTTTCTACGTCTATAAGCCGCTGCGTGACAGCTCCGCAATCCTCGATGAATTGTTTGCGCTCGACAGCGAACTTGAAAACGAACTCAAACAACTTAAAGCAGAGCAATAATTATGAGCGACATTATAAACCACCCCGATTCCACAAACGCGCAATTTGCTGAAATTACGCATCTTATCAACAATGCCCGGAACAATGTGCTGCGCCTTGCCAATACCGCCCTCATTGACTTGTACTGGAATGTCGGCCGCCTCATCTCCGAGCGAATAGCGTCTGCTGAATGGGGTGACGGTGTGGTGAAGCAGCTGGCTGACTATATCTCCCAAAAGACCCCAGACTTGAAGGGATTCTCCGACAAAAACCTGTGGAGGATAAAGCAGTTTTACGAGACTTACGCCAATGAACCAAAACTCTCACCACTGGTGAGAGAAATTAGCTGGACCACCACTTTCCGAAAAGGTGAGACAATGTCTCACCTTTTGAGCGCGAGTTGCGACGTTTGTTGAACCAACATTAAACTATTCACTATGCAGAAATACGATGAATACAAGGTCTCCGGCATCGAGTGGATTGGCAAAATCCCCCAACATTGGGAACTTCGCCGTGGAAAATTTTCAACATCAATTTTGGCTGGATTCGCGTTTGACTCTGATAAGTTTGACCCTGACGAGGGGATGCCCTTAATCAGAATCCGTGATATTGACAAGACTACTACAGAAATTTTTTTTGACGGAGAGTATCCACCTAACTACATTGTTAATACAGGGGATGTATTGATTGGAATGGACGGAGACTTCAACATAGCCGTATGGAAAGGAGGCAGAGCCCTTCTCAATCAGCGAGTTTGCCGTGTAATTGAAAACAACAAAATGCTTTCAAAATATGCTTTTTATCTTTTGGGTCATCCTCTTAAACTTATAAATGACATAACGTATTCGACGACCGTCAAGCACCTCTCTACAACCGATTTGTATAACTATATTTTTCCAGTACCTCCTGTTGAGGAGCAGGAGGCGATTGTTGAGTATCTTGACAAGAAGTGCGGGAGCATAGACAAGGTCATTGCTACGCAGGAACGCCGCATTGGGTTGTTATCGGAGCTGAAACAGTCAATCATCACCGATGCCGTCACTCGCGGCATAAACCCCGATGCTCCCCTAAAAGACTCCGGCATCGAGTGGATCAGCAAAATCCCTCAACACTGGGAAGCACTGAAAATTGCGCATCTATTCTCAAATATTGGAAGTGGCACAACACCAAACACAGAAATTTCAGATTACTATTCTGAAGTAAAAGAACACTACTGGCTTCAAACTGGAGACCTGAACGATGGCTACATTCGTGATACTACAAAATATTTATCCGATAAAGCAATCAGGCGGTTAGGGCTTAATATTTACCCCAAAGGCTCATTGGTGGTTGCAATGTACGGAGCGACCACTGGAAAGTTAGGACTATTGGATATCGAAACATCTGTAAACCAAGCTTGTTGTGTACTCTCAGGCTCAAAACTTTTACTATCCAAGTTTACGTTCTACTCTTTTCTGGCTGCCAAAGGTTATCTCATTTCCCTTTCTGCTGGTGGGGGACAGCCAAATATAAGCCAAAGCACTATTAGAAACCATAAGACAAGCGTTCCTCCATTGTCGGAGCAGGAGGCGATTGTCGAGTATCTCGATACGAAGTGCAGCAGCATTGACGCTGCTATCTCCAAGGCTAAACGCGAGATAGAGTTGCTGCGCGAGTTCAAGCAGTCTGTAATCACCGAAGCCGTAACCGGAAAAATAAAAGTAACTGAATAACCACAAAACTATGCCATACACCATTACTTCATTGCATACGCCTGATGAGCAACTGTTTGAAGTGACCATAGCCGACAGTCTTGCCGGCAGCGACTTGTATTGCGCCCGCTCTCCCCGCGATTTCGACATTGACCGCCTCGTAGACCGTGAAATGCTTGAAGCGTTTCTGAAAGCGCAGCATGAAGCATGGGCTATGCTTCAGAGGCATTTCCCGGGGCGAGAAACCGATGCAGTAATCACGGAATACAACACCCTGCTCAACAGGGGCGAAAGCATACTGAAACTGCTCCAGAAGGGCTTTACGCTCCGTGGCGCGAAAATCAAGCTTGTACAGTTCAAGCCGTCCCTTGCCGATGAAACGAGTTCGGGACACGAGCTATACCGCGCCAACCGCTTTGCCGTGGTGCGCCAGATGCGATACAGCAATGCAGCCGCAGACAGCGGCAACGAGCTGGACCTTTGCATCCTCATCAACGGCATACCGCTGTTTACCTGCGAGCTGAAAAACGAGGCTACGGGACAGAACTATACCGACGGCATACGCCAGTACCGTGAAGACCGCAACCCTGACAACCGTATGCTCCGCAACTGCCTGGTGCATTTTGTCATAGACAACAACTATGTGTTCATGACCACGCAGCTGTGCGGCAAGAAAACATATTTCCTGCCGTTCAACAAGGGCACAGTAAACCCGCCAGTCGAGGGGAAGTACGCGACCTGTTATATGTGGGAGGAGATATTTCAAGCCGACAGCCTGCTCGACATAATCGAGAATTTCCTGAAGCGAGTCAAAGAGGGCAACGGCTACAAGACATACTTCCCGCGCTTTCACCAGCTGCGGGCTGTACGCAAGCTGCGCAAACTCGTCAGGGAGGAAGGCCCGGGGCATAACTACCTGGTCCAGCACTCGGCGGGTTCGGGCAAGACAAAGTCAATGGCATGGCTGGCACACCAGCTTGCCAACATGACCAATGAAGACAAGACCCCGATTTTCAACAGCATTGTCATGGTGACAGACCGCATCGTGCTCAACCGCAACATGGCGGAGGACGTTGTGGCGTTTGAGACTACGGCCGGAACTGTCCGAGACATACGACGCGGCTCAAAAAACCTTGCAACAGCCCTTGACGAGGGGCACCGCATAATAATCTCCACAGTACAGAAATTTGCCTACGCTCTCAAAACGATGAAGCGTGCGACCAGCCGCAAATATGCGGTGATCATAGACGAGGCGCATACGGCTGTGGGCAATGAAAGCTCGCGGGACATCACCCATGCCCTGACGACAGACGAGGACTTGACGTTGGCAATGGAGGAGATGGGCGAGTACGGGAGCGACAACGACCCGCTGGATGCGCTGATGGCATATATGCAGAAGATGCGTTCGCAGATGCCGCACATCAGCTATTTCGCCTTCACTGCCACCCCAAAGGACACTACATTTGCTCTCTACGGCAAGGACGGAAAGACTGCGCATGACCTGTACTCTATGCAACAGGCTATCGACGAGAAATTCATACTCGACGTGCTGCAGAACTACCGCAGCTACCAGACCATGTTTGAGCTGATAGAGAAAGACCCTGAAAAAGATCAGGAAAAACTGTTCGAGAACAAGAAGGCGCAACGGGTAATCAGCTCATACCTGAACAATGAGCCGTACATACGGCTGCGCAAGGCAGTGATGATACTCGAGCATTTCACCAAGCACACGATGAACAAAATCGGGGGCAAGGCAAAGGCGATGGTCGTGACAGACTCACGCCGCTCTGCCGCCGACTTCAAGTCGCTGCTCGACCGCATTATCCATGACCAGTACAGCGACAAATTCAAGACGCTCGTGGCTTTTTCAGGTGAGGTAGAAGACAGCAAAGGGCGCAGGTGCAGCGAGGCCAGCATGAACGACGAGCGTGCAAAGGATGATGACATACGCTTGCTGTTCGAGCGAGACGAGTACCGCATACTCATCGTCGCAGAGAAATTCCAGACCGGCTTTGACCAAAAGCTGCTCCACACGATGTATGTGGACCGCCAGCTCGGCGGCATACAGGCCATACAGACACTGTCGCGCCTGAACCGCTGCTGTCCGCCGCTGAAAGAGGACACTTGTGTCGTCGATTTCCGCAACGCCCCGGAGCATATACAGGCAGCATTCCAGGATTACTACAGGGACTTGCGCCTTGAGGGCGAAGTCGACACACAGCGCATGTACCGCTTCAAGCGTGACATTGATGACTACATGGTCTTCAATGAAGATGAAGTGCGGGAAGTGTGTGTCGCTCTCCAGAAGGAAACGACTGCGAGTGAAGTCCCGTCTGTCATGAGGCGGATAGTTGACGAGCGAGTGAAAGCCCTCGAAACTGACCGGCAGGATGCCTTCCGCAAACTTGTAAACCGCTATGTGCGGCAATACGGCTTCATGGCACAGCTGTTCGACTTCATAGACCCAGATCTGGAGAAGTTCTATGTGTTTTGCAAAGTCCTCTATAAGTTTCTGCCCTATACCAAGGAGTCTCTGCCGATGGAGGTGCTCGAGCTGATAGACCTTAACAAGCTGCGGATACAGTTGCAATATGACGGCCAGTTAAAGCTCGAGGATGAAGACGCGACCATGCAATCGGCTCGTATAGGAGACCCCGGGGTGAAGAAACCTGACGAACTGAAATCCATTAAGGAAATCCTCGACATCGTGAATGAGCCGTATGAGGGCTTCCTCGATGAGAATGACAAAATAATACGCCAGATTTGGGAAGACGTTATCGCCGACCCCGATGTGGCAGACGCTTTCCGCGCCAACAATTCCTACGAACAGCTGATAGATGTGGTGCGTGAAAAATTCAATGAGAAGGTGAGCGAGCAACTCGAAAAGTATTTCAATTTCTCGGAGGTTCTCGATAAAGAACCAGGGTTTACCCTTACGCTTATGCGTCGCATCGTTGACAAACTCGCAGAGCAGACAGCCCGCGAGCGTACCCTCGAATATGACGAAGAGGCTCTCAAAGACAGAATCACCAGCGAACTCCAAGGAGAGTTCGCTGAGATACAGCAGTATATCCGACCTTTCGACGAGGTCGTTGACAGGCTGTTTTTCATCCTTAACCAACCGTCAATCCCGACTCTCGACGGCGCGGACGAGATGCTCAAGGACTCTCTCAATCAGATTTACCTCGGCACAGAATTGAGACCAGTGGACAAACGCCGCCACTTCAATTCGCTTGTGTCAAAATATGAAGCATTCCTGAAGAAGCTGTATTATCTGATCAATTCCGAGGAATTGCCTGCAAGAGACCTGGAGCGCAGTGCGACCTTTGCAGATGCAATATATCGTTTTCGATGTCTTTGGGGACTTCGCAACAATAATACGCCTGGCTACCAAAAGTTCAGTGAATACCTTGACCTAATTCGCGACATACGCAACCAGGAAGCTCACGAAGCATTCAATATCGCAGACGAAGAGGTGAATGCCGTCACTACTGTTGTAGTGGCAATGTACCTGTTTGTGGTTTCGCAGACTGTAACTGACCTCGAAATGGCAGGTTACTAAATCGTATGCGGTGAAGGAGCGAGTGTTCAGATTCAAGCGTTTCAGCGTGGCGCATTCGCGCAGCGCGATGAAGGTGGGCGTTGACGGCGTGCTTGTCGGCGCATGGGCTGACGTGTCTGGCGCAAAGTCAATTCTCGATGCGGGCTGCGGCTGCGGTTTGATTGCCCTGATGTGCGCACAGAGAAATGAGTCTGCAGTCGTAGACGCGGTCGAAGTTGACAGTGTGGCGGCGGCGGAAGCGGCGGACAATTTCCGCATGTCGCCTTGGGCGGAACGCCTGAAGGTCTTTTGCGCTGACATCAACAAGCATCAGCCGCCGCTCGCTGGCGCGTATGACCATATCGTTTCCAACCCACCGTTTTTTGATTCGGGTGTGACGCAGATTGATACCGGCCGCCAGTTGGCGCGTCACGTTTCGGCGTTCAGCCCAATATCGCTTATTGCCGTGGCTGACAGGCTGCTGGCTGACAACGGCAGGTTGACGATGATATTCCCGAAGGAAGAATATGATAAGATTGCCGGAGAGGCTCAGCGACGCGGATTTGCTGTTTCGCGTGTATGCCATGTACGCGGCAGGGAGGACAGGCCTGTGAAGCGGACGCTGTGCCAACTATGCCGAGTAGGTGCATCAGAGGCGGCTGTTGCAGAGCCAGCCACGGACTTGCTGACCCTCGAAATTTCACCCGGCCTGCCGACACCCGAGTATCAGGCATTGTGCAAAGACTTCTACCTCAAGTTCTGAATGTGATAATCAAAGGATGTGAAATGACCGGGCTGGCTGACTGCAACAATTTCTTCGTGTCGTGCGAGAGGGTGGCAAATCCGGCTCTCGAGGGCTGCCCCGTCATTGTGATGAGCAACAATGACGGGTGTGTCGTAGCCCGCAGCAACGAGGCCAAACGCATGGGGATAAAAATGGGGCAGCCGGTGTTCGAGATACGCGACTTGATAGAGTCGGGGCAGCTGACCGCCATTTCTGGCAACCACAAGCTATACAAGGAGATAAGCGTCCAGGTACATGACATATTGCGCAAATATGCGCCCTCGACAATAGACTACTCAATAGACGAGTCTTTCCTCGACATGAGGGGGATACCCGTGTCAGTGCTTCAGGACATTGGGGAGCATATCGTTGCCGACTGTCGAGAGAGCGTCGGCATTCCCGTCACAGTCGGCTTTGCCGCGACCAAGACGCTGGCAAAGGTCATCACCGATGTCTGCAAAAAGCGGGGCGAGGCTGTGGGTGTGCTGTGTGATGAGGGCGAGACAGCAACGCTGTTGGCCGCACTGCCGATACAGGAACTGTGGGGCGCAGGGCGTCGGTTGTCGAAACGTATGTATGTGGACGGCATACATACGGTACAGGATTTTGCACAGCGAGAAAAGGTGTGGGTCAAATCCCGATATGGCATCAACGGCGAGCGGTCATGGCTCGAACTGCATGGGGTAGGGTGCATCACCCTTTCCCGCCTCAGCCGTATTCAGGAGTCTATCAGCGAGAGCCGTACTTTCCCGACAGATACCGACGATTACTCTTATATCGAGGCCCAAGTGGCGCAATACGCCGTCCATTGTTCGCAGCGGCTACGCGAAATGTCCGGGCTGTGCCACGAGTTGACGGTAGCGCTAAGCACCAACCGCTTCCGCACCGAGCAGGGATATTTCGCACCGCAAATATCGGCGGCATTTGACAAGCCGGTCAATGATGCCTTGAATATCAAGCGAGCAGCAATAGCCGCCTTGCAACGGATTTATATCCCGGGAATGCAATACAAGCGGGCAATGGTGGTGTTGACAGACATCATGCCCTCGGATGATTACACTCCCTCGCTGTTTGAGTTCGGTGACGAGCCGTTCACGATACGTTCCACTAAATCAGATATATAACATTTTAACTATCAACGATATGGCAGCATTTCTCTTCTTTATCACCTCACTGGCGATAATCGCCGCAAGCATTTACCGTATGCGGCGTTTGACCAAACCTAAGGCTATCGCGCTCACGGCAAGTGCCGTGATATATTCACTGTTCTGTATTGTCGCTTGGGGCAAGATAGCAGGATTTATCCCGACAGGCGACGTGCAAGTCTATGGAGCGTCGATGTTCCCGACAGGCGTGCCGACCATGTTGTCTATTGCCGCAATTTTCGGAGCAGCGTTCAACTGTTTCACCGCCGTATGGGTATACCGCAACGGCGGCTTTTGGCGGTGGTGCTTGATTTCTGCCGCAGCCTTCTGCGTTGTATGTGCCGGCGCGGGGCCAGTATTCGGTGTCTCGCCACTGTACTCGCTGTTCGGAGGCTGCTGCGCGTTCATGTCCATAACAGGCTGGGTAATGGGACTTACGTACACCGAAATCTGCGTGATAGGGAACATTTGGGTTCCGGCAGCGGCGTTGCTCACCACCGCCGGCTGTCTCATCTGCGTTTCACTTCGCAAGAGAAGTTCATGCCCGGCGGCATTGCGCATCTTCTCCGCAGTGTTCGGCATAGCGCAGATTTTGGTTGTATTCTGGTTTCTATGCCGTTACGCGCTGTCCTTCAAGGAAGCCTTCCAAAAGACAGTAGACGACCTGAACTACATGGCAAGCGTATTCCACACCACCTACGAAGCCGTTAACATCGTCGTCTGGGTATTCGTGATAGTCATCCTCCTTGCAGCCAACGTATTGCTCGCAAGAAGAGTCGCATGCATCAAACGACATTCGACCAAGGAGTAATTTGCGACAGTCATCTGACTGTATATGAACACCCCTCGCGTTTGCATGACAT
>CAKUKR010000066.1 GCA_934663645.1 uncultured Muribaculaceae bacterium
TGCTTCAGTAGCTCAGTTGGTTAGAGCACCTGACTGTTAATCAGGGGGTCGTTGGTTCAAGCCCATCCTGAAGCGCAAACGAAAATACAACTATTGCTTCAGTAGCTCAGTTGGTTAGAGCACCTGACTGTTAATCAGGGGGTCGTTGGTTCAAGCCCATCCTGAAGCGCGAGAAAAGACGCACCGCGAGGCGCGTCTTTGTTTGTTTATGTGCAAGTGTGTGGATAGGAGTTGCAGGTGTTGTCAGAAAGCATTACCTTTGCAAATAAAATGATAGCACTATGGAAGTAACTGTTCCCAAGAAAAAGGCAACCATGTTCCGTCTTAATGCAGATCTGCTCGACCGGCTCAAGGAGCTGGCTCGCCGTGAGCATCGCAGTTTGAACAACTATGTGGAGTGTGTGCTGCTCGATGTAGTTTATAATGAGCCTAATGAAACGACCATTGCCGCCGTTAACGAGGCTCGCAGCGGTGCTTTGCGCAATACTACGCCTGTTGACACTTCGAGTGTTGAGGCAATGCTCAACTCGCTGGGAGTATGAAGGCACTCCACCCGTCTTCGCAGTTCAAGAAAGATGTCAAGCGGATTAGGAACAACAACCCACTCAAGCTTGCAAGGCTTAGGGAAGTCCTAGACATGCTGGCATCTGAAATAGAGCTGCCTGAAAGGTACAAGGCTCATCGTCTTGTCGGAGACTACAAGGACTGCCTGGAGTGTCATATTGAGGGCGATTTCCTGCTGATATGGATTGACGAGACTGACCAGTCCATAAACCTGCTTCGTCTTGGCTCTCATCCTGAACTGTTTGGCAAAGGCTCGAAGAAATGATATCCACGCGGCGGTTTTTGGGCCTGGGGCGCGGATATGCCGCGGTTTTTTGCTAACTTTGTGGTAACAAAGCATTGGATTTATGATATTGTCTATGACAGGCTTCGGCAGAGCCACAGTGGAATATTGCCTCAATAAGATAACGGCTGAAGTGAAGTCGTTGAACAGCAAACAGTTGGATTTGCAGATGCGTGTCCCGTCTTATTACCGTGAACTTGAGCCGTCGTTGCGCTCGCAGCTGTCGGACGCTGTGCACCGTGGCAAGCTGGATCTGTCGGTGACTGTCGAGAACCTTGGCGGTGAAGCGCCGGTGACGCTGAATGTGGCTGTCATGCGCACCTACAAGCGTCAGATAGAGGAGATGTGCAGTGAGCTGGGCATCGGCTGCCCGACGGACTGGGTGGGTCAGCTGATGCGTATGCCAGACGTGATGCACACGGAGACCCGCACCCTTGGCGAGGAGGAGATGGCTGCTGTACGCCGTGCCCTGGCTGATGCCGTGGAGGCTCTGACGGCGTTCCGCGCTCAGGAGGGGGCAAAGCTGGAAGTGTTCTTCCGCAGCAAGATAGAGCGCATCAGCGAGCTGCTGGCACTGGTTGACCCGTATGAGGCGGAGCGTGTGGAGAAGCTGCGCGAGAAGCTGGTGCTGCAGCTAGACAAGCTGCCCGGTGTCGAGGTTGACAGCGGACGGCTGGAGCAGGAGATGATATACTACATCGAGAAGCTCGACGTGACCGAGGAGAAGACCCGCTTGCGTGCCCACCTGAACTATTTCATGGAGACCATGGACGGCGAGCCTGGGCAGGGCAAGAAGCTGGGCTTCATCGCGCAGGAGATGGGTCGCGAGATAAACACTCTCGGCTCGAAGTCGAACAATGCGGAGATGCAGCGCATCGTCGTGAAGATGAAGGACGAGCTGGAGCAGATCAAGGAGCAGGTGCTCAACGTGCTTTGACAACAAACCTCATACTGACAAGGACAAGCAATGAAAGAAGGGAAAATCATCATATTCTCCGCGCCGTCCGGGAGCGGCAAGTCTACCATAATACACCGCCTGATGGCTGACGAGCGTCTGCGCCTGGGCTTTTCTGTCTCTGCCACGAGCCGCAGCCCGCGAGCCGGCGAGGTGGACGGCAAGGACTATTTCTTCATCACCGCAGAGGAGTTTGACGCCGCTGTACGCGCAGGACGCTTCATCGAGTGGGAGGAGGTGTACAATGGCACTCGCTACGGCACACTTTCATCAGAAGTGGAGCGTGTGATAGGAGAGGGGCGCAACCTGGTGCTGGACATAGATGTCAGGGGGGGCGTCAACGTGAAGCGCATCTACGGCGACCGCGCCCTGTCGGTGTTCATACAGCCGCCGTCGCTCGAGGTGCTTGCTGCGCGGCTGCGCGGCCGTGGTACTGACAGCGAGGAGGTGGTGGCACGCCGTCTGGCCAAGGCGGAGGAGGAGCTGTCATACGCTCCGCAGTACGATGCCGTTGTTGTCAACGACGACCTGGACGAGGCTGTCGCGCAGGCCACGCGGCTCATCCTCGATTTCACAGCCTGACAGGTGATGACGATAGGCGTTTACAGCGGTTCTTACGACCCGATACACATAGGCCACACCATGGTTGCCTCGTACATAGCGCAGAGCGGCTTGGTGGACTGCGTGTGGCTGCTGGTGAGCCGCCTCAACCCTTTGAAGCGCGGCGTGACAGCCCCTGCCGACGCTGCGAGCCGTCTGCGCATGGCTGAGATAGCGGTCAGCGGCTGCCCGTACCTGCGTGCTGACGGCATTGAGCTGTCGATGCCAGAGCCTTCCTATACCTACGACACGCTGCGCGAACTGTCGCGCCGCTGGCCGCAGCACCGGTTCCGGCTGGTGGTGGGGGCTGACAACATCCGCGTGTTTGACAAGTGGCGCAACCATGACCGCATCCTTGCGGAGTACGGCGTGATCGTTTTCGCCCGCCCCGGCTATGATGTCGAGGCCTCGGAGCTGCCGGCGGGGGCGGTGCTGCTGCCTGACACGCCTGAGTGCAGGCTGTCCTCCACGTTCATACGCGGCGAGATAGCGGCACGCCGTGACGTGCGGTATTACCTGCCTGCCGGTGTCGCTGAATACATAGCCCGGGAGGGGCTGTACAGCGGCGGCGTCAGCCTATCTTGATGCCTGAAAATCCCATGAATGCCATTGCCAGCAGCCCGGCGCAGATGAGCGCGATGGGCACTCCGCGCATCCCTTTCGGGGTGTCGCTGAGGTCGAGCTGTTCGCGTATGCCGGCAAATATCCACAGGGCGAGGGTGAAGCCCAGCGAGGTGGAGAAGCCGTAGACGACGGATTCCATGAGCGAGAAGCCCTTCTGTATCACGAGTATCGCGACGCCCAGGACGGCGCAGTTGGTCGTGATGAGGGGCAGGAACACGCCGAGCGACTTGTAGAGTGCGGGGGTGATTTTCTTGAGTATGATCTCGAGCATCTGCACCAGGAACGCGATGACGAGTATGAACACTATGGTCTGCAGGAACTGCAGGTCGAGGGGAGTGAGGACGTATGTCTGCAGCAGCCATGCTACGACAGTGGCGAGCGTTATGACGAATGTCACCGCTGCCCCCATGCCGAGGGCGGAGCTTATCTTCTTCGACACGCCGAGGAAGGGGCATACGCCGAGGAACTGCGAGAGGACGATGTTGTTGATGAAAATCGCGGTGACGATTATGGATATGTATGTCAGCATGGTCTGTGTCAGCAGGATTTGTTTCTGATTTTGTTAACTATGGCGATGAGGTATCCGAGCGCGAGGAAGGCTCCCGGGGCGAGTACGAACAGCAGTATGCCGTAGTCTTCGGGGTAGATGCGCAAGCCGAAGAGCATGCCAGTGCCCAGCAGCTCGCGCACCGCGCCGAGGAGGGTGAGGGCGAAGGCGAAGCCTATGCCGCAGCCCAGCCCGTCGCACAGTGAGGCCAGCACGCCGTTCTTGCCGGCGAAAGCCTCGGCGCGTCCCAGCAGGATGCAGTTGACCACGATGAGCGGTATGAAGATGCCCAGCGAGGCGTTGAGGGCGGGGAGGTAGGCGTTGATGCACAGCTGCAGCACGGTGACGAATGACGCTATGACGACGATGTATGCCGGTATGCGCACCTTGTCGGGGATGAGCGACTTGATGGCCGATATTGCGGCGTTGGAGCAAACGAGCACCGCTGCCGTTGCCAGGCCCATCATCATGCCGTTCATGGCCGAGGATGTCGTGCCGAGGGTGGCGCACATGCCCAGCAGCAACACCAGGACGGGGTTGCCGGGGATGATGCCGTTGTATATTATGCTGAGGTACTTCTTCATTTCATGTCTCCTTTCTGCTGTTGGTATTGCGTGTATGCCTCAAAAGCGTCGCGCATGGCCTCGAGGAATGCGCGTGACGAGATGGTGGCGGCGGTGATGCCGTCCACAGTGCCGTTCTTGTCCTTGTCCTTGGTCACGTACAGTGGCTCTGTCGCGGGGTTCTTGCCGATTACGCTGCGGCTGGCTGTCGTATCGCGGAACCATGTCTGCATTTTCGAGCCGAGCCCCGGGGTTTCGCCCTGCTGCAGCACCTGGTAGTCGCGTATTGTGCCGTCGGCGTTGAAGCCCGCCATTACTGACACTTCGCCGGCAAATCCGTTCTGCGACGAGGACATGACGGCAGCTCCGGCGAGCGAGCCGCCGCTGTATGCCGGGTATACGGTGCAGGCAGTGCCGTCCTGCGCGGTGTATTCCCACTTGTCGGCAGTCGGGTCGTTGTCAAACTGCGGCGTTACCTGGCGTATTGCGTCTACCTGCCGCTGCGCGTCCTGACGGGCTATCGGCTCTTTGGTGACGGCGTATACCGCGCCGAGGACAGCCCCGGCGATTATGGTGATGCAGCCCAGTGACAGCACCATGTTGACGAGTGTGGATTGCGGCCTTTTCATTTCTTCCTCCTTTCTCCGAGTATGCGCGGGCGGCAGTAGCGGTTGATGAGCGGCGTGAAGCTGTTCATGAGCAGTATGGCGAATGACATCCCCTCGGGATAGCTGCCGAAGCGGCGTATGACTATCGTTATCGCGCCGATGAGTATGCCGTAGATGATCTGTCCTGTGCGTGTCATTGGGGAGGTGACATAGTCCGTAGCCATGAACACCGCGCCGAGGAGCATGCCTCCGGAGAGGAGGTCGAGCAGGGGGCTTCCGCCCAAAGCCCAGGAGAGCAGCGCGGCTGACGCGAGTATCGACACGGGGATGTGCCACGTTATGGTGCGTGTGAGCAGCAGGTATGCCAGCCCGATGAGTATGGCTATCGCTCCGACCTCGCCGGCAGAGCCGTTCATGTTGCCGATGAGCAGCCTCGCCATGTCAACTGACGAAGCGTCCGCCTGGCCGGCGTTGAGGGCTGCGAGGAATGTCGCGCCTGTCGAAGCGTCTGCGCCTGAAGGTATGCCTGTGGGCCATGTTGTCATGGCAGCGGGGAACGACAGCAGCAGGAACACGCGGCCCACCAGGGCGGGGTTCCAGATGTTCTGTCCCAGTCCGCCGAATGACATCTTGCCGATGCCTATCGCCACGACTGCGCCGATGACGACCATCCACCAGGGGAGTATACTCGGCACGTTCATTGCCAGCAGCAGGCCGGTGATTACGGCAGAGCCGTCGGCGAGCGTCTGGCGGCGTTTGAGCAGCAGCCGGTCTATCGCCCACTCGGCGAGCAGGCAGGCGGCGACGCTTGTCACGGTGACTGCCAGCGCGGGCAGCCCGAAGGTGTAGAATGATATGGCGAGAGCCGGCAGTAGGGCTATAACGACGTTCCACATGCACTGGCGTATGCTCTTGCCGGAGTGTATGTGGGGCGATATGGAGACGGTCAGTTTGTTTTCCATTGTGTGGTGGAGGTGTGTGTTGTCAGCGTTTTTTGAGGTTCATTTTGGCCAGCTTGATATGGTCGAGTATCGGGCGTGCCGAGGGGCATGAGTATGAGCAGCAGCCGCACTCTATGCAGTTCATCACGCCGTGCGAGCGTGCGTCGTCCCAGCGGCTGTGTACTGCGTGGAGCATTAGCAGGTACGGCTCGAGCCCCATTGGGCAGGCGTCCACGCACCTGCCGCAGCGTATGCACGGGCCGGCGGCGCGGCGCGACGACATATCCCGTGGCAGCACGAGTATTCCGCTCGTGCCTTTGGTCGAGGGTGCGTCGAGGCAGCTCACTGCACGACCCATCATCGGGCCTCCGGCGATGACCTTGCCGGTGTCTTCGGGCAGTCCTCCTGCGGCCTCGATGAGCGCGGACAGGGGCGTGCCGAAGGGGGCGAGGTAGTTGCCGGGGCGTTGCAGCGACGGTCCTGTGACGGTGACTATGCGGCTGGTGAGGGGAAGGCGCATGATGACGGCCTGGTGTACGGCGTATGCCGTGGCCACGTTGTCCACGATGCAGCCCACGTCTACGGGCAGCCCGCCTGCTGGGACTTCCCTGCCGGTGAGAGCCTGTATGAGCTGTTTCTCGCCGCCTTGCGGATATTTCTTCTGGAGCGTGACGACCTCGATGTCGGGGTATTGCGCGGCGGCCTGAAGCATGGCGGCTATGGCCTGGGGCTTGTTCTCCTCGATGCCGACAATGGCGCGGCTGACGCTGACGCTGCGCATGATGAGGCGTGTGCCGGAGATGATTTCCGCCGCGCCGGTGCGCATCAGCTGGTCGTCGCAGGTCAGGTACGGCTCGCACTCCGCCCCGTTGATTATTATGGTGTCAGGCACTTTCCCCTCGGGGGGTGAGAGTTTCACGCGGGTGGGGAATGTCGCTCCGCCGAGGCCGACGATGCCGCTGTCGCCTACGGCCTTGACTATCTCTGCTGGCGTGAGGGCTTCTGCCTCCTCTGCGGTGAGTGGCGCGGGGTGGGTGTCCTGCGCCTCGGCGTCGGGGGTGATGATTATCGCGTCCTGCCATTGCCCTTGGGGCGTGTGCACGCGGTCCAGCTTCTTGACCGTGCCGGTGACGGGGGAGTGCACGGGCGCGCCTACGAACCCTCCTGCCTCTGCTATCATCTGTCCGCGCAGCACCGTGTCGCCGGCCTTTACAAGGGGCTTGGAGGGTGCGCCGATGGCTTGTGAGAGCGGCAGCGCGAGTTCGGCGGGCATCGGTATCGGGGCGACGGCGGCCTCTGATGTCAGCTTGCTGCCGTCGGGGTGTATGCCTCCTTTTCTGAATGTCTTCATTGTCAGCTGTTTTGAGAGGGTATAACTGATGGGTCAGGTGTGCCGTGTGCTGTGATGCACTTGCGCGGGCATGCCTCGATGCACAGCCCGCAGCCGATGCACCGTGAAGCGTCGATGTGCGACAGGAAGCTGTCTATGGTCACTGCGCCGGAGGGGCATACCCTCTTGCACTTGGTGCAGCCGATGCATGAGCTGTCGCACTCCTTCATAGCCACCGGGCCTTTGTCGCGGTTGACGCACGTCACCCATACCAGCGCCTTGCCGGGCGTGTGCTGCTGCAGCTCGATGATGCCACGCGGGCAGCCCTTGGCGCACAGCCCGCAGCCTACGCAGCGGTCGAAGTCTACCACAGGCATGCTTGTAGCCGCGTCCATTGTGATTACGCCGTAGGGGCATGCACGGGCGCAGTCGCCGCAGCCGAGGCAGCCGTGGGGGCAGTCGCGCTCGCCGCTGCACGTGGCGGCCTCTATGGCGCATGAGCGCACGCCGTCGTATGTGACGCGCTTGTCACGCTGCGAGCATCCGGCGCTGCAGCGCACCACTGCCACTCGGCGTATGGTCTCTCCGGCCTTCAGCCCGAGCAGCGAGGCTATCCCTTGCATGGTCTTGTCGCCGCCGACCGGGCAGCTGAGTGAGTCCAGCGAACTTGCGCTGACGCACGCCGCCGCAAAGGCGTGGCATCCGCTATGTCCGCAGCTGCCGCAGTTTGCCCCGGGCAGCAGTGCCTCGACCTCGCCGATGCGAGGGTCCTCATAGACGTGAAACCGCCTGGCGACGAACCACAGCACCACCGCTGCGATGATGCCGGTGACGCCCAGCACCGCTACTGTTATCCAAATGGTGTCCATATCAAGAAGTGTGTTCAGGTGTTTTTGTCGGCTGGCAAGACTTCAAAGTCGAACTGGTGGGCTATCCGATTTCTCATCAGGTATAGCAGGGCGAAGAACGCCGCTGTCATGCAGATGCCGTATGTCGCCGCCCGCGCCTCGCTGCCTGTGAGCAGGTAGGTCAGCACCATGGTGGCGATGAGGGCGATGCAGGGGAACACTGTCGCGAACATTATCGCCTTGCGGTGCATGCGCTCTGTGCCTCGCAGCACCACGCGCTGTCCCCGGACGTAGCGTGACGTGTCCTTGACGCGCACTGTGGCGGTGCGGTCGCCCTTGCCGGCGGCGCGGCACAGCCGTGAGGCTGGGCATGAGCCGCACTCGTCCTCGCCGGTGATGCGCACTGTGAGCGTGCCGGCGCGGCTGTCTACGGACTCTACCACTCCGTCGTCATCGATGTATTCCACAATGTCTGTTGCCATGTCGTTGTGTTACAGTTATTTGAGCCAGGCGGCGTGTGACCGCCCTTTTGGATTGCAAATGTATGAAATTATTGCGACACTCCAGCTGTTTGGGGCAGGTTATTTTTGTCAGATGTCGAAGAGCACAGTCACCGACACCTCCACGCCGTCCCTGCGCAGCGAGATGTCCTGTCCTGGCGGGGCGGAGCTGACGATGTCCGCCAGCCCGAAGCGGTAGCCGGCGGCGACCTGGATGAAGTTGAGTATGTCGAAGCCTGCGCCAATGTCCCAGCCGGGCTGCACGCGGCGCGTGGGGCAGGGGATGCCGCCGTCGTCGCTGTCGAGGCGCACCATGAGTGACGGCCCAGTGTAGACGAAGGGGGCGGCAAGGTCGTATGCCGACCGCAGCCAGTGCTTGTATTTGACGTGCAGGGGGATGTGCAGCATGTCGTTGCCCGCTTTCCAGCAGCCCGAGGCGTTGCCCACGGTGACAGGGGAATGGGTGTATAGCAGCGAAGCGTCGAGGGCGAAGCCGCTGGCCTCAAACTGGTACTCGCACGCCAGTCCGCCGCTGAAGCCGCTGCCGCGCTTGATGTCCCACCCTGGAGCGTCTGCCAGCCGCGCCGTGCTTATCTCGCCGCCGAGGCGTATGCCGTAGCGCAGCTGCGCAGCCGCCTGAGGCGCAGCCGCTGCCGTGACGGCCAGCAGCATGGCCGCTGTGCGTGTGAGGGCGTTCATCAGCTTCCCAGGTATTTGCGTTCCGTGAACTTGGCGGCTGCCGTGTCTGCCATTTGTATCAGGGTGACGAGGGGGAACAGCTCCTCGGCCTTGCGGTAGTTGCCGGTCTCCTCGCTGCTGCAGCGGTCTACTGCCCATGCGCCCATGTGCCAGCGTATGGCGCACACCTCGCTGTCCTCCAGCCCCAGCCCCATTTGGAAGAGCATGACCACCGACTTCTCGCCGTGGCCTATGGGGAGGGCGGAATAGTCAGTGCCGAACTCGGCCTTTCCGAAGTCCACCTGCGCCCCGCGCTTGCGGAAATACTGGTTGGCCTTGCACACGTCGTGCAGCAGCGCGGCTATGGTGATGCTCTCGTCTGAAATCTTCTCGAATATGTCCGGGCGTTCCTTGATGAACGTCTGCTTGAGCATCATCGCCGCCTCGTAGACGTTGAGCGAGTGAAGCATAAGCCCTCCCTCAAAGCAGAGGTGGTTTTTCATCGAGGCCGGTGCTTCAAAGAAGCCCGACTTCTCGAGCTGCGCTATGAAATAGTCCATGTCGTCGATGCCGGTGCCGCGCAGCAGCTCCAGGAACCGCGCCTTGTGTCTCTTGAGTTCTTCCTTGTCCATTGTCGCATTTGGAATTACAGGATGCAAAATTAATCAAACCGCGCCGTATATGCAAGAGTTTCAGCCCCTCGCCGCCGAGTGCCGCGCCCGTGTTGCGTAATTGGCGGCTGTTTATTACCTTTGCACCCATGGTGAATAATGCAGCAAGTGCAGCCGCCGCGCCCCGAGAGCGGCTGTGGGAGATAGATTTCGCGCGGGCCGTGGCGATAGTTCTTGTCGTCATAGGCCATTGGGACATCGGCGGCGGCGAGCCGCGCTGGTGGACTGCGGCGGTCGATGCCATTTACACGTTCCACATGCCGCTGTTTCTGGCCATGAGCGGCTACCTGTACATGTACGGCTACAAGCCGGGGCGCAAGTACCTCCCCTTTCTGAGGGGGAAGGCGATGCGGCTGCTCGTGCCGTATTTCACCGTGTCCGTAATAGTGGTGACAATCAAATACGTGACGCAGGGAGCAGCGATAGTGCAGCATCCGGTCACGGCGGCGACGTATGTCGAGATACTGTACCGCCCTGCCGCAGGGGCGTTCCTGTGGTTTGTGTGGGCGTTGTGGTGGATGTTTGTCATCATGCCGGCGTTCCGCAGCCGTGCATCGCGCCTTGTGCTGTTCGTGGCGTGCGCAGTGCTGGCATACGTGCCGCGCCCTGAACTCGGTTTGTTCTGCATCGACGAGGCGGCGGGCATGGTGGTCTGGTTCGTAGCCGGGACGCTGCTGTACGACTGGCGCGAGTATCTGCCGATGCGCTCGCGCGGCATGGCCTTCGGGGCGTTTGCGCTGTTTGCGGCGCTGCTGGCGGCGTACTTGTGCGGCTGGCAGCCGGCAGAGTACGCGATACCGTATGTGGCTGTGTACGCGCTGCCCGCCGTGGCATACCAGTGGTCAGCGCACTGCGGCGGCAGGACGCGCGGCGTGATGCTCTCGCTCTCGTCAGCCTCGTTCATGGTCTACCTGCTGCACACCACCTTCGAGGGTTTTGTCAAGTCGTTCTACCTGCGCTATGCCCCTGCCGGCGACGAGTGTCTGTTTGCCCTCGCTGCCCTTGCCGGCGTGGCGGCGGGGACAGCCGTGCCGTGGTGGCTGTATGCCAAGGTCTTCACGCGCAGCCGCGTCACGCGCATATTGTTCGGACTGAAATGAAGGGATTGGCAGTCAAGATGATATTGGCGTTTATGGCATTGGCAGGGCTGTGCGGCTGCGACAGGGAATATGAGGGCGACCTGTGGTTTGCCGGCGACTCGATATGCCACGGCTGGAACGTCAAGTCGTGTTTCCCCGACTGGCGGACGCACAACTACGGTGTCAACGGAGCGCGGATAGACCGCATCGAGGAGCTTGCCGGGCGTTTCGCCGGCGAGAGCGTGGTGGTGGTCATCGGCACGAACGACCTGATGTGGATAGAGGACCCCGACAAGTATGCCGACCGCTACGCCAAGGCTCTGCAAGGCCTCGCGGCGCGGCGCATATACCTGATATCCATACTCCCTCGCAACCCCAACGACGTGCATACGCAGCCGTATGACGAGGACATACGCGACATCAACAGCCGCATACGCTCGCGTGTCGAGGCCATGGAGGAAGTGGTGTATGTCAACGCCTACCCGGCTTTCGAGAAGGAGGGGGGCATCAACGCCGTCTACACCAAGGACGGCCTGCATCTCAACGCCGCGGGCTACCAGCTGCTGTCGTTCCTGCTCTCGCAGTACCTGCTGCGCGACACGTCCGCCGAGCCGCAGCAGTGAGCGGCGGTGTCAGCGGCAGACGAACTTGGCTGACCCTGCGGCCGTGTGCAGTATGTATGTGCCGTGGGGCAGCGCCGAGATGTCGATGTCGTTGTCGCCCGGCTGGAGCTGCTCGAGCGCGGCAGCCGTGCCTGTGGCGGAGTATATGCGTGCCTGTGCGCTGACGGCCGAGCGCACGCGCAATGTCCCTCCGGCTGCTGACAGGATGACAGGCCGCGCGGTTGTCGCCGCGATGCCGTCCACGCCGCCGGTGGGCGTGTATTCGGCCTCTGGGTGCAAGTCCTCGCCGCCGCACACCTCTGTCGACGTCTCGCCTATCCAGCCGCAGTCCTGGTTGACCGCCGTGTAGACCTTGATGAAATGCACGCCCCCCAGGCGCACCGGGCGGCCCTGCGCGTCCACAGCCCATGAGATGTCAAATCCCAGCTCCTCGTCGTTGGAGATGTTGTCGGCATAGCCGTATCCGTAGCTGCGCTGAACGAACAGGTCGCTCCCGCCGCTGCCGATGTTGACATAGTTGTCGGGCAGGCACGCGCCCTCGTATTCGAGCGTCTCCTCGCCGTCGAGCCATGCCGGCCAGTACGGCTGCGCGTGAAACGTGTTGCGCCTCACATACCCCTCGGGCTTAGCCGGGTCGTTGGTCGTGTATCGTATGTATGTGCGGTCGGTGATGTATTTCTCGTCCGGGTCGGGGTCTGCGTCTGCCGGGCGGCCCGTGTCGGGACGGAAGTATGTGATGCGGTACGAGTGCTGCGTCGCCGGGTTGTTGTATTCGCTGCCTGCCAGCTCGTACCATGGGTCGTCGGGCAGCCCGTTGCCGTTGGTGTCCTCGCTTACCATTATGATGCCTGGCTCGGAGCTGCCGGTACGCGAGCTGCTGTCGCGAGAGAAGGCGTTGCCGTAGATGACGAAGTCGCGCTGCCCCTCGACGTTTGCCACCGGGTGGTCGAAGCCGACGATGATGTATCCGCCGTATGCCCCCAGCGTCACTGTGCCGGGGGTCTTGTCGCCGCAGAGCAGCTCCTCGGCCTTGGCGAGCATTTCGGCCTCGGTGTCGCCAGGCTCGTGTTCAGGCAGGTCGTTGACAAACTGCCCCGGGGCAGGGCGGTAAGAGTATACGCGGTGCAGCCACGGCGAGGCTGCCGTGGCGGCCGCAGCCGCTGCCAGACAGAGCGGTGCGCAGAGTATGTGCCGGTAGTCCATTGTGTTACAGGTCGTTTTCTTGTTGCAAAAAAAGGACAGGGGACGGAGCTGCTGTCATTTTCCGCTCCGTCGCCGCTGTTCCTCAAAACACAAATCTATTATAGACAAAAACTATTAGTTGCCAGCCGTGTGAGGGCATGAAAAAACCGCTCACGGACACCGTTGCTGCGACAGCATTGCGGCTTTGGCTACGTGGGCGGTGACAGGTTTGTGTTATGAGGAATTTCAGTATGATGCATCCCCCCGGGCAGTGCGCCGAGGGAAGGGCATTTCTCATTTTCTGCCAAACCACTGCCTAAGTCCACGTAGGCGGCTGGGCGGCATGGCGTGCCGCTGCAGCATCTCGGTTTGTCCTTGCCGGTCCGGTCTTCTGACTCGTCCCCCCGGTCATGCACGCCTTCCCGGCATCGGCTGCCAGTGGCGTTATGTGCATCAGGTGTAAGGGACATCACAGCAGCGGGTCTGTCGGGGATTCTCACCCCTGTTCCCGGATGAGGGGGTCGCTGATACGCAATGTGTCGGCAACGCCCTCACCGATGTCAATCCATCGCTTTCGGCATGGTGTGCGGTGTCATCAAGCGTTTTGGCGGCATCCCTCCTCTGGCGAGGGGGCTTGAGCCGCTGACTCTCTTGTCTCACGCCGCAAAATTAGGAAATAAATCCCGTATGGGCAAAAAGATTTGCGGATTTTTCGTAAATTCGCGTGCAGAACCGATTTACATACGCGATATGGCAAAGATAGACACAGTCAACAAGTACATAGGCGAGTACCTGGCGGGCAAGTCGCCCGAGGCAGCGGAGCGTTTCCGCGCCAAGGATGTGAGCCGCCAGTACCAATCGATAATGACATGGCGTTACAACCAGCGCAAGCGAGCCGCCGCGTCGGCGGCAGTTCCGGCTGCCGAGGAAGAGCCGAAAAGCCCTGCGGAGATGCTGCGTGCCGTGCGCCGCGACATGGAACGCCGCCGCGACCTGACGGAGGAGATGCTCGACGAGCTGACGGCGGAGCTGGACGGCTTCGCGGAGTTTGTCCGCCAGACACGCCACCGCATGCGCCTCGCCGAGATAGAGACGCTCGAGACGCGCCGCGAGGAGATAGCAGAGCGGCTCAAGACGCTGCGCCGTCAGGTGGACGAGGTGCAAGCGCCGACGCTCTTCTGACACGCCGCCCTCTCGGCTGCCGTTAACCGCGTGTTAACCTGTTAACCTGTTAACCGCCCCCAAGGGCAGGTTAACAGGGTTAACACGGTTAACACGGTTAACAGGTTAACGCCATCCTCATTCCCTGATACTTGTTTACCGTCCCTGCCGTGGTAAACAGAGTAAACTAAGGTAAACACGCTTGCCGTTTCACCGACGGCAAGTGTCGGAGGTCTCGGAGTTCCCCGAGAGCGGAAATCATTCTCGTCGGGAGTGGATTGCTCTCGTCGGGAGTGCTGTCTCCTCTTCCTCCGACAGATATACTATATGTGTATAGTATGTATACGCCGCCCCCTGCCACAGCTGCTTACGCGCTGCCATAGCATAACGACGGTGCAAAGTTACAACCTTCCTGCGACACGAAATCTGCTGTTTAACATTTGCGGCAGGAGGGCGCACTCTCCGATGAATATGTCCGGCGTGTTCGGCGTTCCCAGCCCCCGAACAGGCCGAACAGTCTACTTACTACAGGAATGTGTTTCATCTGTTTCACCGTTGCAGGGGTGCAACAGATGCAACACTTGCAACAGATGCAACAGGTGCAACACTTGCAACACTTGCAACAGATGCAACAGTAACAGGGAATAATGGGGCTGTTAACCTTGTTAACCTGCCACAGGGGGGTTAACACGGTTAACAGGTTAACGCGAGGTTAACAGGTTAACG
>CAKUKR010000067.1 GCA_934663645.1 uncultured Muribaculaceae bacterium
CCGATGAAACAATAACCGAATGACGACATATTAAAGAAGTGTTTGCTTCTTACGGGCAGCTTTCAGAAATCGCCAATTTGTTGAAACACACCTGCTTCGTAATGAGTGGATGCTTGCACCTTAGGGGTGCGGGCTTCTCTTGTTTGTAGGTGTAATGTGTTTGGCGATACATTGAAAGCTGAAATAAGGTCGCTTGCACCTTCTTTTGTGCCGATATTCACAAAACAAATAAATATATTATGACATACTTCAGTCACATCGGGGCTTGCATAGCCAAGTCCTTCACCGCCAAAGGGCGGACATCTCTGGTGCAGTACGCCTGCCTCACCTCCTTCCAGCTGCTTGTCTGCCTGGTTATGTTCGTGTTCATTTCTTGCGCCTCGCCAGATGCCGCATCCACAATCGGTATCATTTGGGGAGTCTATTTTCTGGTGAGCCTGCCCACTATGTGGACTGCTACAATCCGCCGCCTACACGATGTCTCGTCTTCCGGGTGGAACATTGCCATTTCAGTAATACCGATATGGGGACTGTGGTTGTTTTGGGATCTTTGGACCCCCGGTGATGAAGGCGAAAACGAATACGGCAGTCCTGTCATGGAGACAATGGACATTCAATTGCGAATGAAAACTCTGTTCAAGGTCATTCGTGTAATAGCTGTTGTGCTGCCGGTGATAATGACTGTACTCGGAGTCCTTGGTCGTATCAGCAAGAATGCGGTTGATGAACAGGTAGAAAATCGCATTGAAACTGCTGATTATTCCGACTATGGGTTGTCACAACTGCTGCGAGAATATAATATGACGTGCCCGATGCAAGATGGCCCGGTCACCAGGGAGGAAGCTGAATTAGATTTGAAAGATCGGATGTTCCAATATAATTACACAATAAATTCGGAAGCAGGATTCGATGTTCATGTTCAAGAGTTTAAGGCTGCTCTGTCCAAGGAGCGTCTGTCTCGTATGGTGGAACAGATACAGCAAGATCCCGGAGCAGTCGATTTTTTGGGAACGTTGGTTCGGTACAATTATGGGGTTCGTTTTCGATATGTCGTGCAACCAGAAAATGACACATTCCAAATAGAATTGTCTGCAAGTGAGATTCGCCAAATTCTGAATGAATATTGGAAGGGTCGTGGAATGGTTGACAATACTCAAAACGAATGAATCTATGACATACTTCGGTCACATCGGGGCTTGCATAGCCAAGTCATTCTCTGCCGAAGGGCGGACTTCCCTGGTGCAGTACGCCTGCCTCACCTCCTTCCAATGGCTTATCTGCTTGGTGTTGGTCGTCTTAGGGGTCGTGTCCATGTCTCGCGACGCATCATCGGATACCATAGCCATAGTCGTTATCGTTTGGCTTGCTTATCTTTTGGTGAGTTTGCCCACTATGTGGAATGCGACAATCCGCAGACTCCATGACGTCTCGTCTTCAGGTGGCTCTGTGGCTGTATTCGTATTGCACGCAATATTTGCTGTTGGTACGGTTACGTCTTGGCGGTTCCAAGGGGATGGAGCATTAACGATTGCATTGACATGTTTTGCGGCTGGGACACTCTTATGGGCGTTGTTCATTATTCGGGATTTGTGGACATTGGGCTGTGGGGTCGAAAACGATTATGGACTCCCTCCTTCGGAAAACGAGGAAACGCCTGAAGGCGTGAAGACTCTGTTCAAATACATTCGTGTTGGTATAATATCCTTGTTGTCAATATGGGGGCTTTTGATGGTTGTCGGAACTGTTTGCGGCTATTTTGTGAAAGGCAAGAAAGCCAGTCCGACAGAATATCCAGTCGAAAGACATAGCCGCTATGTTCCTTATAACGAGTTGGAAACAGCCCTGCGAGAAATCAACAAGACATGTCCTCAGAAGCATGGTCCGATTACTTATGAAAAAGCCGAATTGAGTAGGGAAGAACGGATATTCCAATATAACTACACTGTTGACTTAGAAGCCGAACTTGATATTCAAAAATTTAAGGCTGCACTGAAATTGGAAATGACTTCTATGATCGAACAGATGAGGCGAGATCCTAAGGCGTTGGCATTCTTGAATGCTTTGGTTAGAAACAATTTTGGCATACGTGCCAGATATGTCATCAAGCCGTCCAATGAAATAGTCCAGTGTGAAGTGTTTTCATGGGAGATACGCCAAATACTGGGGGATAAACTGCTGAAGTCATAGGTTGCGGAGGCTGGCTAAACCGTTGACCTGATTATTCAGGAAGGGTTTCGGAGTCGATGTGGATGTCGTTCTGGATATACAGGCGTATGCCGGTCTCGCGCCTGAATTCCTCCTCGACATTCCGGGTTGACGACCTCGCTCGCCAGTAACGGCAGTTGGAGACGTATGCCCGGTGTTCTTTCCACCGGGTCATGTCGTGGTTCGCCTGAAATATATCGATGGTATTCTTGACCTGTCTTGCGCCGTCGGCAATCCAACGTTTCAGCTTGTTTTTGATTTCGCCGAATATGAGCAGCTCGTCACCGCCTGCCACAAGCATGTAGTCGCAGGTGGAGGCTGTGTCGTTTGTGCCGTCCTTGCGTATGTCGATGTTGTGGTCTACCGGCAGGAAAAGAATTGTGTGGCGTGACGGATTATGCACGTTTACAGACGTTTGCTGCATAGCTTCATCAGCGGTGCATTGCGCAATATCTCCCTCGCCCCCTTTGTCGTAGATATAGAGCATGGGGCGGTCTGAGGTCTCGCTGTGCCATTGCGGCGCAAAGAAGTCAATCGGCTGCATATTCCTCTTCTATGTCCATTAGCAGGTCGAATGTCTCGTTGGAGTCCTCGAGGGCGTTGTTCAGGAAGTTGTTGTCCTGCGGGATGCCGTAGACAGTGCCGAGCCGGGAGATTTCGCCGTCGGCAGAGATCTCGTAGATGCCCACGTCCTCTGTCCGCAGCTGCGATTGCTGCGGAATTATTTCGCACAGAGCGGATTTGCCCTTTTCATCGCTGATTGAGGCCGAGAGGTTTCCGGCTTTTACGGCGAGGCTTATATAGTTGAGGATATACGGGCTGTGTGTGGTGAGCATCAAGCGGTTGAGCGGCAGCTCGTTGTTGATTTTCAGCAACTCGTACAGCACATGTTTCTGCGATGCCGGGAACAGGTTCTGCTCCACCTCTTCGACGACGTTTATCAGCCGTCCGTTTCGGGTGTTGGTGCTTAGCTGCTTTATCAGTGTAAGGCGTGTTGCGTCGTCGATTGCCGTGTCATTCAGTAATGAGCGGATAGCCTTGTCCCGCCGTTCCCTTTCGGCATAGCTTTCTGTGGACTTGTTTTGAGGGTCATCTCCTCTTGCCGCGACTTGTCGGCCGAGATAGCGGCTGACGAGGACTGTGGGTATCAATGATTGGAAGCCGCTTGCAGACTCGCTTATCCTCACCTTGAAGTCTGCGCCGTCGAGCCATGCTATCTTGTTGAGTTTGTCATAGTGAACAGCATAGCCGGGTATGGGGAGGCTCTCCGTGCCGGACAGTGCGCGGAGGGCGTTTATATATTCTGTGAGCAGCACATCGAGAGCGGAGGGGAGACCTTTGATGCTGTCTGCGTTGTCAACCACGTTGAGCAGGTTGCGCTCTGCTGGAATGTACATCACTTGCGGACGGACGTAGTCGTGTCCGTTTGCCAGAACCACGTCGAGTTTGGAATTCTCGTAAGTGAACGCATACTTGTCCCCCTCATAACGGATGTATGTGTCTGACCTAAAGTAGTTTTGGATGTTGTGAAATGAGCAATACTTCTTGCGGAAACGGTCGTGTGCCGTCAGTTCATCGGATAGGATGTCGCCTCGTGTCATAGCCTTTTCCAGCCAGCAAAATTCGGAAAAGAGTTTTGCCAGAGTGCTTTTGCCCGCGCCTTGCGGACCGCACAGGATTGTCACCTTGCGCATCTCGACCCATGCGTTGTTTTCATTGCGTATCGGGCCGATGTTTTTCGCCAAAAGTCTTTTCATGTTCGTGTAATTGCCTGAGGGGTGTGCGATTATTATTTGAGGTTGCGGAGCCAGGCGGCGATGTCGGCGAGGACCTGGGGCGAGAGGGTGGTCTCGATGTCGCGGTATTCGCAGGCTTCGCCGGTCTCGCAGGGCTGCATCAGGTGGTTCAGCCCGGGGTAGACGCGGATGACGTTGCTGTCGCCGTCGGGCAGCAGCTGGCGTATCCTGCCGATGTTGCTGTCGGGCGGCACTTGCGTGTCTTTCTCGCCGCCGAGCACCATTGCCGGCACGCGGGTCGCGGCGATGTCTGCCGCTGGGTCGTAATCGGCAAACCAGCCGAGCCACGTGCTTGTCGAGCATACGCCTGTGGCTCGCCAGTCCGCAACGGATATGGGCGGCATGTTCAGGCGACTGCGCTCGCGGTTGACCTGTGCCGTGACTATTGAGTCGCCTCGCAGCCCGGGCGCGCCCATGGTGATGATGAAGTCTGCGTCGCCGCGAGCTGCGAGGATGAACGCTATCGCGCCGCCCTCGCTGTGCCCGAGTATCCCGACGCGGCTGAAGCGGCGGCTGTCGCGCAGCCAGCGGACGGCTGCTGCTGCATCGTCGGCGTTGTCTGCTGTGGTTGCGTCTTCTGCATTGCCGGTTGACCCTCCGCAGCCACGGTCGTCATAGCGCAGTGTGGCGATGCCGGCGCGTGCGAGGCTGTCGGCTATCACGGCAAAGGGGCGGTGTTCGAACAGTGTCTCGTCGCGGTCTTGCTGTCCGCTGCCGCTCACGAGCACTACCACGGTCGGTTTACCCTCGCAAGTTCCGGGGACGGGCAGCGTGAGCGTCCCTGTCAATGTTGCGGGCAGATGCCCAGTGTTGGCGAATGTCACCTCTTCTGTGGAATAGGGGAATGGCGGCTTGGGTGTCTGCGGGCGGTTGAGAGCCTGACGCTTGCCGCGCACCAGCCGCAGCGGCAGGGTCATGCCGCCCTGCGCGAATATACCGGTCATGGTGTCGCCCTCGGCACGCCCTGTGTATGTCATCGCTATCGCCGGCACTGACAGGCGCAGCGAGTCTGAGCCGAATACGTCAATCTGCGCTGGTATGTCGTATGCTCCCTGGTCGGGGCTGTCCATGGCGGCGGAATATGTGCCGTCGGCCTCGCTGATGTGGAGCACGAGGGCGAGCTTCATGCTGCCCAAGTCGAGTGTGCCGTTCCAGTCGCCGGTTACCTGGGCGAGCGCGGAAGAGGCAACGGCTGTGAGTGCGAGTATGGTTGCGATGAGGGTTTTCATAATCGGTACGGTTAATGGTGGTGTGTCATTTGCTGCCGACAGCGTCGGCGGGGTAGTAGTATATGCGTCGGCGGTCAACGCGGTTTGTCACAGTGCGCGAGGTCTTCATGTTGGTGCCGTCGGCCTCGCCGTCGGTGATTTCGGAGCTGCATTTCACGCGCCGTTCCGTCCAGTTGCCGTTGCTGTCAAACTGCGTGTAGGTATATTCCTCCTCTACGGATACATCGCCGCTCATGTCGGCTATTTTGGAGACAATCTTGTCTGGCAGTCCGTCGTCGTTGTACGAGTATGTCACGTGCTGCGTCCCCTCGCCGCTGTATTCCGTCTCGTCGGAATAGAGAGTGCCGTCGGTCCATTCCAGCAGCCGGACGAAGGTGTCGGGGTTTGACAATTCGCGGTCAGTGCCGAGAGCCTGTATCACCTGCAGGTATCCTCCAGAGGTGCGTGAGAGCTTGATGACTAGCTTGTTGCCGCGAGCCGCCGCAGCCTTGTCCGTGCCTGACTGGAACTCGCCGCTGTCGCTGTATGTGAGCAGCAGCTCGGAGTCGAGGTATGTTTCCCCCTTCTCGATGCTTCCGCTCGCCAGCGAGGTCAGCAGCCCCTGGGTGTCGAATGTGATTGAATCGAGGCCGGCAACGGCGTCTGGTGTGGGCATCGCGCTTTCGTCCTTGACCTCGTAGGAGAGGAACGCCGCGCCGGAGACGTGTCCGTGCAGGTGCCACAGCCCGAGGTCGGGCGAGGTGAAAGAGTCTATTGGGTCTTTCTCGGCGGCGGGTATGCTGTCGCTGTCGGCATTCTGCCGCTTCTCCGAGCCGCAAGACGCGGCAAGCACCACGGCGGCAACGGGAGCGGCTATCAGCAGCGTCCTGCGTGCAAAGGGGCGTATGTGTTTTGAGAGGTGTTTCATATCATTTCAGCGTCGATAGATGTAAGCAGCGCGTGCAGCGTCTTGTTGTTGTCGGCAGCCTGTTTCAGCGACTCTCGCGGCGACAGCACGCGGGCGCGTTCCTGCGGCTTGGCTTGTTCCACGACGAGTGTCAGCGCGTCATTGTGCAGCCGCTGGCGCAGGTAGCTGGTCAGTTCAGGCAGCGAGGATGTGAGCGTCTGCTCCATGCCCGGGTGGTCTGCCATGATTTTGTATCGGCCGCTGCCGATGCTTTGCGGAGCGTGTTGGCGCATTGCGCTGAGGAGCAGGTGTTTGTCCTGATGCTCGTCCATGAACGATTTCCAGCACGCCATCAGCTCCTCCTGTGTGAAGTTCCTGTCTCCCCCCACCGGGGGAAGGCTTGCCGGCGCTTGAGGTTCAGCCGGTGCTTTTGTCGTCGCGGCAGCCGCTGCCTGTGCCGGTTGTGCTGGCCTTGGAGCAGCAGGTGCGGCCGTAATCCTGACGGTGTGGCGCACAGCCGGATTGTGTGTTGTGGCAGCTGTGGCAGGGCGCGGTTGCGGTGGGGCTGCAGGGCGGGGCGGTGCCGGTGCTGTTTGCTGTTGCTGTGTCACGGCGGCAGCAGGGGCGGGCTTTGCCGCAGCTTGCGGAGCGGCAGCCTGTGGTGTCGCGGGTGCTGCCAGTGCCGCAGCGGGTGCAGCTGCTTGTACTGCTTGGTTCGGTATGCCGATGCGGCACAGGCGTATCAGGCACAGCTCGACGTGCAGCCGCTTGTCTGTCACTTGCTTGTAGCTCAAGTCGCAGTCGTTGAGCAGCTCAATGGCGCGGTAATACCAGTCGGCAGTCAGCGAGCCGGCCTGTTTCATGTATGTTGCCGCCACCTCGTCTGCCACTTCAAGCAGGGCAGTGGTCTGCGGCGTGCTTGCCACCATCAGATCGCGGATATGCCCGGCAAGGCCGTTGACGAAAAACTGCGAGTCAAATCCCTTGTCGCGTATCTCCTTGTACAGCACCAGCGCACGCTGCACGTCGTGAGTGCGGAAAGCGTCAACGAGGTTGAAATAGTAGTCATAGTCCAGCACATTCAGGCTCTCGATAGCTGAGGCGTAAGTGATGTTTCCGCGAGACGATGCCGCTACCTGGTCGAATATCGAGAGCGCGTCGCGCATCGCGCCGTCGGCCTTGCGTGCTATCACGTTCAGCGCCGGCACTTCCGCGCTTATCCCCTCGCTCTGCGCCACATGCTGCAGGTGCGCCACCATGTCGGGTATGGTGATGCGCTTGAAGTCATATATCTGGCAGCGGCTCAGGATAGTCGGTATGACCTTGTGCTTCTCGGTGGTCGCGAGTATGAAAATCACATACTTGGGCGGCTCCTCAAGCGTCTTGAGGAAGGCGTTGAACGCCGCGTTGGAAAGCATGTGCACCTCGTCGATGATGAACACGCGGTATTTGCCGACCTGCGGCGGCACATTCACCTGGTCAGTGAGGTTGCGTATGTCCTCGACCGAGTTGTTTGAGGCCGCGTCCAGTTCGATGACGTTGAACGAGTTGCCTTGCTCCATGGCGCGGCAAGACTCACATTCGCCGCACGCCTCCCCCTCGGGTGTCGGGTTGAGGCAGTTTATGGTCTTGGCGAATATGCGGGCGCACGAAGTCTTGCCGACGCCCCTCGGCCCGCAGAACAGGTATGCCTGCGCTAGGCGGTTGGAGTCGATGGCGTTCTTGAGTGTCGATGTCAGGGCCTCCTGCCCCACAACGGAGGCAAAAGACGAAGGCCTGTACTTGCGTGCCGACACTATGTATGGCGTGGATTGCTCCATGGCGTAATGTGTGGTTTGTTGCGTAATCAGCCCTGCCGCGACAGTCGCGGCTGAAGCGTTCTGCAAATGTAAGACAAAATCGGCTCATACGCAAATGCCGCGCCGTGTTTCTGCCGCGAAAAATGCGCCGGCCGCCGCAACAAATCCGCGCCAGCCTCGTTACATAGAAAAATCACTGGATTATGGCCAAAAGCAACCTGTACACGCGCGGCGGAGACGCCGGCACGACATCGCTCGTGGGCGGTGTGAGAATAGCAAAAAACAGTGTGCGCCTCGAAGCATACGGGACTGTCGATGAGTTCGGCTCGTTTCTCGGCGCAATCCTCTCTGACCCTGACTGCCCCGAGGAGAACCGCAAGCAGCTGCTGTCGGTGCAGAACATGCTCTTCAACTTCGGCGGCTACCTCGCAACCCCCGTTGAGCCCGGCACTGAACCCAAGACATGGGGGCTGACCCAGAGCCATGTTGATGCGATAGAGAAATGGGTGGATGCACTCGACGAGGCCACGCCGAAGGTGCGTGCATTTGTCCTGCCAGGCGGCACGCCCCTTTCCGCCAAGGCCCACATAGCACGCAGCGTGTGCCGCCGCACAGAACGCCGTCTGCTCGACCTCGCACAGGAGGAATACGTAGACCCGACGCTGCTGCGCTACATCAACCGCATGAGCGACTACCTCTTCATACTCGCCCGCTATTTCAACCACATCGCAGGCGTGGAGGAGATAAAGTGGAGCAAGGACTGAGATGGCGTATTGCATATATCGCCGTCTTTTATTATCTTTGCACCCCGAAAATAAAACCGATAACCAAACAAGACATTCATAATATGTACTGGACACTTGAACTCGCGTCAAAACTTGACGACGCGCCATGGCCCGCGACACGCGAGGAACTGATAGACTACGCTATGCGCAGCGGCGCCCCGATGGAAGTGATAGAAAACTTGCAGGAAATCGAGGACGAGGGCGATACATACGAAAGCATCGAGGATATCTGGCCGGACTATCCGACCGGCGACGACTTCTTCTTCAACGAGGAGGAGTACTGATTGCTTTCAGCAAAGGAATGTCAGCTCAAACGGCTGATTATAAAGGGATATGGGCGATCGCAAGATTGCCCATATCCCTTTTTTCGGACAGTATTCTTTTCGCTTCAGTCGAAAGAAATCCCGTGTGACAGTTGGAGCGTTCACGGATTGAATGCACCCTGAGAGACCGGATGGATAATGCACATTAAAGGAGGGAAGCAATATGGGAAGGAGCTTTTGAAGAAAGGCTGTGAGTGATGAAGAGGGGAGTGCGGTCAGCTGCCGGCTGCGCCGGGTGTGCAAAAACGTGTTTTGCAACATACCCATGTATGCATCCAGGTTCAAACAGACGAGGCCATTTTGCAATTAAGCCCTGTATAAACGGGCATTGCCGTTGCCTCTTAATTGCAAAAAGCAAAATTTGAAACAGTCTTGCAGTATGCAAAGCGTATTCACAAACAGACATTTGACACACAGGCAAACCGCCTTAATCTTCATGCAATAATCATTTGCAAGGCTCAATCGCAAGGCTCAATCCGCATATTTTAATGCGATTATTTTGTATATAGCGAACTATTTCCCTAACTTTGCACACTAAGACCAGGGTGTTTCTCTGTCTTATGATTATTAATACTTATCCTATGCACAATTTTACCCTATCCGGACTGACCTTATCAGTCGCGCTCGCGTTGAGTCTGACGGCAACGGCCCAGACACGCGGCGTAAACAGCGGAGAGGCAGTGCCGCGCCCTGTCGCAGCCGCCTCTACAACGCTGCCGAAAACCAACCCCAGCGGGCAACGTGTCACCTCAAACGTGTTCTGCATCGGGCAACGCCCCAGCGGACAGCTGTTTGACGCTGACGCAGCCGCAATGCCGAAGGCTCAGAAAGCTCCCGCAAAAATCCTCGGCGACGGGACGACCATCTACGGTTCGCTCGTGTATGCGGACTATTGGGACAGCACCAACAGCTACGGCATCTGGTCTTTCCCCGCTTCGCAGTATGTGATGCCCACACAGGTGGTTAACCTCCCGTATTTCGCCAATGGCGGCGGCTGCCTCGTAGGCGACATCTACTACTATTCCGACTATGTGTATGACGCTTCGATGGGCTACACTTTCACCACATTCTGCTGGTACAACTTCACCACGCAGGAGTTCAACAAGATCACGCGCACGTTCCTGGATGCCAGCTTCGACCAGAGCCAGATAACGCATGACATGGCTTACGACCCCACGACAGACCAGATTTTCGTAATCTCATATCTGAAAAAAGAGGTAGTCGAGGGCGCTCTTGCCAAATTTGTCCCCTCTATATCTGTCATTGACCGCACGACGGCAATGGTAACGCCTATCGGCGAAACCCCGCAGATGGCTGCCATAGCCATCAACCAGGCTGGCGAGCTCTATGGCGTGTCCATGGGCGTGGATTCCAAGCTCTACCGCATCAACAAGACCAGCGGCGAATGTACCGAAATCGGCCCGACAGGCCTCATCCCCGACTATGTGCAGTCTGCTACATTTGACCCGATCACCGACAAGATGTACTGGGCAGCTACGCTCTCCAACCTCAAGACGGGTCTCTATGAGGTGAATATCAAGACCGGCGAGGCAATGAAGATAACCGACTTCGACCACCAGGAGGAGTTCACCGGCATCTACATCCCCGAGCCCGCAGTTGAGGCCGGAGCGCCCGCCAAGGCCGAGAACATCAGCTTCTCATTCCCCGGCGGCGCTCTTTCCGGAACAGTTTCCGCTACTGCCCCGAGCAAGGCATACAACGGCGCAGCCCTTTCCGGCAACGTTGACATGGTACTCTCAATAGACGGCGAAAAAGTCCTCACCAAGAGCGTCGCTCCAGGTGCAACCATGACTCACAACGCCACGCTCACGGAGGGCATCCACTCATTTACCGTCAATGTTTCCAACTCAGTAGGCGAGGGCCCGCGCACCGGCATTTCCGGCTACATCGGCATCGACGGCCCTAACGCTCCGACCGACCTGAAGGTGCAGCACAACGAGAACGGCACTGCCACACTCACATGGACAGCCCCGACCGCCGGCCGCAACGACGGCTACATCAACCCCTCGCAGCTCAAGTACACTGTACGCCGCTGCCCCGAAATGGAGGTGATAGCCGAAAACCTGACAACGACCACATTCACTGACCCGCTGAACGTCCCCGCAGCCATGTACTATTATGAGGTGACTGCATACATGGACGGCCGCGAGGGTCTCCCCGCATACACCGAAGCCGAAACCCTCGGCAACGGCACCGGGCTTCCCTGCCGCTTCTCTTTCGACAGCAAGGAGGAATTCGAACTGTTCACCAACATCGACGTGAACAATAAATATGAAGCTCGCTACAACTGGGGAGGCTGGCTCTACTCGCCGGAGTTCAAATGGACTGCAGATGAAGACCCGTGTGCAGTATATGCATACCATCCCGAATATCCGGCTGACGACTGGTTGATCACTCCCCCGTTCACCGTCGAGAGCGGCAAGAAGTACAAGGTGACATACACCATGTGGACTCGCGGCTCTAAGGAGAAACTCGAAATCACCGCCGGCACCCTCAACGCGCCGGCCCAGCAGCAGGTCATCACTCCTGTCAAGGAGTACAACCATACAGACAAGCAGAAATTCACCCAGGAATTCACTGCAACAGCTTCGGGCAACTACTATATCGGCTTCCACGTGACTTCGGCGGCAAAAGCCCACTACCTCTTTGTGGACGACATCGAGATTGACGAGGTCGCAGACGGCTCTGCCCCTGTTCCTGTAAGCAACCTGACTGTCACTCCCGCCCAGCTCGGCGCTATGTCTGCTGAAATCTCAATGGACGTGCCAAGCAAGACTGTCAGCGGCTCAAACCTCACATCCGTGAGCCGTATCGACATCTTCCGTGACAACGACAAGGTGGCCATCCACTCATTCGACAAGCCCGCTGTCGGCACTCGCGTATCCTGGACTGACACCAAGCCCCTCCACGGCTGGAACACTTACCGCGTCGTGGCTTACAATGCATCTGGCCTCGCCGGCGAGAAGGCTGTCGCCAAGGCTTTTGTCGGCATCGACACCCCGACTGCTGTCACCGGCCTAACACTCGCCGAAACCAACGGACATCCCACACTGACCTGGGGCACGCCCGAGGGCAGCGACAACGGCGGTTACTTCAACCCCGACAACCTCATCTATGAAATCATCCGCAACGACGGCGTTGTCGTTTCTCGCTCTGCCAAGGGCAACAGCTTCGTGGACGAGTCTCTCGACCCCGCCGAGAAGCAATACTTCATCTACTATCAGGTGACTCCGCGCAGCGAAGCCGGCGGCTCTAACTACGCTCTCTCAAACACCATGGTATACGGCAACCCGTACCAGGGCGACTTCCTCGAGTCATTCTCCGACGCGGCTACACAGAACGACCCGTGGGTACTCTACCGCATCAAGGGCAAGAACCAGCTGTGGAAACTCTACTCACAGGGCTATGAACCGCTCTGCGGCCCTGTTGACGAGGACGGCGGTCTGGCAGTGTTTGAGGCTACTACGGGCAACCGTGGCGACGAGTCGAGAATGGTTTCTCCCAAGATTGACCTCTCGTCATTCGACATCCCCGTGCTCTCGTTCTACTTCTACAAGTATCCTTCCGGGAACTATGAGTTGGACGAAGAGCCGTATCAGGACCGCTTGACAGTTGAGCTGTATACCCCGGAGGGCACATTCGTCCCCGTGCTCGAGGACATCATGGTTGACGACCCCCTCTACATGGAAGGCTGGCTCAAATATACCGTCAACCTCGCTGAATACAAGGAGCTCGGCTGGGTTCAGATCTCATTCCATGGCATCGCTGATTTCGCTGCTGACGTGGTCATCGACCGCGTGGAAGTGACCGACAACGTTTCAAACGACCTCGCTGTATACTCGTTCAACGGACCTGCCAAGGTTGCCGCCGGCAAGAAGGCCTCCTACAAGGCCACTATAGCCAACTACGGCATGAACGCTGCAGAGAACTACAATGTCATCCTGCTGCGCGACGGCGTGGAGGTGGCTCGCAAGGCCGGCCCTGCTATCGCAAGCAAGCAGTACGGCTCCGTTCAGTTTGATGTGGACGCGCTCGAGTCTGAAATCGGCAAGACATACAAGTACACAGTCAATATCGACTTCGCCGATGACGCTATCCCAGGCAACAACATCTCTGACCCCGTAACCACTGCTGTCGTCGCTCCGCAGTATCCCGAGGTGCTCCACCTCAACGGAACTGTTGAGAACAACAACGTGACTCTCTCTTGGGACAAGGCTGACGCCCTCCGTGTCAATGACTCATTCGAGGACTATGCTGCATTCACAATCGATGAGATAGGCGACTACACACTCATCGACGGTGATGCTGCCAACACTTACGGCTTTGCCGACCTCTACTTTGAGAACAGCGGCGAGCCCATGGCATTCATCGTCTTCAACCCGGCGACTCTCGGCATCACCCGCATCCTGAAAGAGTATGCCGCTCACTCCGGCGACCAGGTGCTCGCATCATTCGCCGCCGTGGACTACAACACCGGAAACTCCGTCCAGAACAACGACTGGTTTATCACCCCGGAAATCTATCCCGGCACTACATTCTCGTTCTGGGCCAAGACTGCCAACTACGAGTGGGGATACGAGTCTTTTGAAGTGATGTACTCGACCACAAACACCTCGACCACAGCGTTCAAGAAACTCGACGCGGTGACAGAGACTCCGAAGGACTGGACACAGTACACCTACACCGTGCCTGAGAACGCCAAGTACATGGCTATCCACTACAACTCGAACGACAAGTTCCTCTTCTATGTGGATGACCTCAGCTTCGTAGGCAAATACACCGGCAACGCCTACACCCTCACCGGCTACCGCGTATACCGTGACGGCGTGGCTATCGCTGACCTCCCCGCTACACAGATGACGTTCACCGACGCAATCGGCGAGACTGACTACCACACCTACACCGTCCGCGCCCTCTACGGCTCGCGCGAATCTGCCGACAGCGACAAGTACATCGCTTGCGGCTCAGGTGTTGAGAACAATTTCGCCGACGGCATCAGCGTCACAACTCGCGGACACGAGATCAACGTCAGCTGCCCCGCAGACATGAACGTACGCATCATCAACACCGCAGGGACAACGCTCTATGAGCGCAAGGGCGGCAACCACAGCTACCTCACTGCAAGCGCCGGCGCATACATCGTGACCGTAGGTTCACACCGCTACAAAGTGATGGTGAAGTAACACCAACTCTCACATAACCAGACAAAGGGGGTGTGCCATCCGGCACACCCCCTTTTTGCATCCCCGAAAATGCAGGGACGTACCCTGCGTGCGTCCGCATTTGCGCAGCCAAGTAGGGATGCGGCGTGCCGTGTCCGCAACCAAGTCGCTGCAAATCAAATTATTACACTTGCCACCCTTCGGACACGGCTGAACTGCACCCCAAAAGTTGGACGAAAAAAGCACAACAAGGAGGAA
>CAKUKR010000068.1 GCA_934663645.1 uncultured Muribaculaceae bacterium
GGGCTGCGCCCTCTGTCTCCTTGCGGTTTCTCCCGCCGCGCTCAACCCAGATGTTGCACTTCGAACTGGATTCTACAAAGCCTACATGCACAACCCCATTTGCACGTCGTGCTGATTCCACAGAAAAAAGCGGCCTCGATCCGTATGCAGCGCAATATTACAGGAGCTGTCGGTACTATGCTTCTGCATTGCCACATTCAGCAGCGTCGGCAGCAGGATGTATCTGCCCAGAAATGCCTTTCGAAGCATCGGTCGGAGATCCCGGGGTGTAATCGCTGGCTGCGGCGGACGGCGCGTCTGCCGGCTCGTCCTCGTCCGCCTCCTCGCCGAGCATGGCGAGTATCTGTCGGCTGACGGACACGGTCTGAGCGAGCTCGCCTCGCAGCTCCTTCTGGTGGCGCAGCCCGACAAGGTACAACGGCAGCCCGAGGGGCGCGAACCATATAAAAGCCTTTGCCAGCATGCGGTGCGAGGAGGGTGAATATACCCATTCACGGCGCAGCACGGGATAGTCCATGAGTTTGCCGACAAGCAGTATGTCGCGGCTGTCTGTCAGATACGTCACGGTGTCTTCGAGCATCTCGGCGAGGGCGGTCAGAGCCTCCATGTCATAGCCTTGCGTCCAGTATTTGCGGTATGACATCCGGCGGGGCGACCGCGCCAGCAGCTGCCGTGCTGCCGTCATCACGCTGCGAAGGCGGCTGACGGCCTCTTCGGCGGATATATCGTTGATGATGACCTCCTTGAAGGGCACGTTGCGCTGCGGCTTGCGCCCCAGCAGGCGGCGCAGCTTGATGAGCCATGCGTCCTTGTCGAAGACTGCGGAGTCGTTCATCGCCTTGTAGGTCACGTATATGCCCAGCGGCGCGAGAATGGCCGTGGAAATCCACATGCCCAGCCACACAGGCCAACGGCCGTCACGAGCCATCTTGTAGCCAGTATTGTCGATGATATAGTAGACCAGGAACAGCAGCACGCTCACCACCAGCGGCGTGCCGAGGCCGCCCTTGCGTATGATTGCCCCAAGCGGCGCGCCGATAAAGAACATGATGAGGCACGCTACGGAGAGCGTGAATTTCTTGAGCAACTCTATCTCGTGGCGGCGCAGCGACTTCTTGTCGTCCTTCATTGCCTCCGACTTGAACTCATAGTTGCCCTTGACCGACTCCACCTGATGGTGCGCCATTGAGAACAACTGCCTCAGTTCCGCCTCAGGCAGTTTCAACAGCATCGAGTCCAAATCCGGCATCTGCGCGGGCATCTTGACCTGCTTGAACGGCACCACTGCATGCTTCTTGGGGCTCCACTGCCGGTTCACACCCACTATCGGCGAGGTAAGAAGCGACTTGCTGTACTGGTCGCCTATCGAGTCCACGCGCACATTTATCGAGTCTATGGTCTGCCGCAGCTCCGTAATGTTCTTGCCCACATACTGCTTGCGCATCGTCTGGTCATCGAGGCGGTTGAAATTGGCGTCAAAGGGGATAAGCACCTCCTTGTCGGCGAACTTCTCGCGGCGGAACGGCACGTTCTGGTCCAGTGACGACTGGTCGCGCAGGTTCTCGAACTGCTCACCCTGGAACAGACGCAGGTAGAGGTAACGGTTGTCCTTGGTAAAGGCTATGCGGGCAGAGTCCGCCAGCACAATAGACGTATTGTCGCCCCCGCCGCTAACATCATATATCATAACGCCCTTCAGCACGCCGGTCTCGGGGTTCTTCTTCTCCACAAACAGGTTGTAGCCCGGTATCTGGTCATAGAACACCCCCTCGGGGATTTCCACCTCGGGCGATTTCTGCTTCATGGAGTAGAGGAGCGTCCACATCTTGACCTGCGCGTGCGGCAGCACATTGTTCTGGAAGAAGAACGCCCCGACGGAAATGCCGGAAATCAGCACTATCAGCGGCGACATCACCTGCACCAGCGAGATGCCGGCAGCCTTCATGGCGGTAAGCTCGAACTTCTCGCCCAGATTGCCGAAAGTCATCAGCGAAGCGAGCAGTATTGCCAGCGGCAACGCCATGGGCACCATGCTCACGGCGGCATAGAAGAACAGCTCCCCTATCACGTCGATGGGAAGCCCCTTGCCCACCATGTCATCAACGTATTTCCACAGGAACTGCATCAGCACGATGAAGAGCACGATGAAGAACGTCATCGCGAACAGGGGCAGGAAACTCTTCAGTACAAAAGCGTACAGGCGTTTTATCAATACCATGTCTGCAAGACCGCCAGGCAACAGCCTCTCGCGGTTTCAAGCCCCAAAGTTAGTCATAATTCCTCACTCTCCGAAATTTTTCCGCCTTCCGCGCCATTTTCGCCGCCTCCGCCGCCCGCTGCGTGAAAAAGAGAGGGCGACAGTGGGCGTATTCGCGCATTATTTAGTAACTTTGCCGTCAAAAGCCCCTTGGGGCTTCTCAGCATAACGAAACTAAACAAACACGATAATATTATGACACTTTTTGAACGCCTGACTGCCAAGGCGCAGGAACACCCCCAGCGTCTGGTACTTCCGGAATCTCTCGAACCCCGCACTCTCAAAGCAGCCGACGACATCATCGCTCGCGGCATCGCTGAGGTGATACTGATAGGCAACCGCGATGAAATCCTGGCCAAAGCCGCTGAACTCGGCCTCGCCAACATCGCAAAGGCTACTGTCAACAACCCCGAAGACGCTTCTTTCACAGAGAAATACGCAGAACTGTTCGCTGAACTGCGCAAGAAGAAGGGCGTTTCAATAGAGGAGGCTCGCAAGACTGCCAAGAATGCCCTCTATCTGGGCTGCCTGATGATCAAGGCCGGCGACGCGGACTGCATGGTGGCAGGCGCGCTCAGCCCCACATCACACGTGCTGCGTGCTGCCTTCCAGGTGCTCAAGACGAAGCCGGGCATCTCTGTGGTCAGCGGCGCGTTCATCATGCTGCTCCCCGAGGGCTGCCAGTACGGCGAAAACGGCATGCTCATCTTCGCCGACTGCGCCGTAGTGCCTGACCCCTCAAAGGAGGAACTGGCACAGATAGCCGTGGCTACCGCCAAGACCACCCGTGACATCGCCGGACTCGACCCTGTCGTGGCTATGCTCAGCTTCTCGACTCGAGGCAGCGCGTCACACGAGAAGGTTGACAAGGTGCGCGAAGCCATGGAGCTGGCCCGCGAGATGGCACCCGAACTGAAAATCGACGGCGAGATGCAGAGCGACGCTGCCATCGTCCCCTCCGTGGGTGCACAGAAAGCCCCGGACAGCACTGTTGCAGGCCACGCCAACACCCTCATCTTCCCCTCGCTGGAGACTGGCAACATCGCTTACAAGCTCGTGCAGCGTCTCGCCGGCGCTGGCGCCGTAGGCCCTATACTGCAAGGTCTCGCTGCCCCGGTCAATGACCTCTCCCGCGGCGCAACTGTCGAGGACATCATCAACACCATCATCGTGACCTGCAACCAGGCTATCGGCGACAAGGGTCTCTGAGAAACGATTTCAGAAACGCAAACAATCAACTTCAATCTACATATATGAAAATATTAGTGCTCAACTGCGGCAGCAGCAGCGTCAAGTATAAGCTCATCGACTCCGAGAGCAAGGAAGTGCTCGCCGACGGCGGCGTGGAGAAAATCGGTCTGCCCGATTCATTCCTCAAGTTCAAGCGTCCCGACGGCACCAAGGGCGTAATCACTGTCAACATGCCTGACGCCAAGGAGGCTGTCAAGAATGTGCTCAACCTCCTCACCGACCCCAAGGAGGGCGCGGTCAAGAGCCTCGACGAAATCGATGCAGTAGGCCACCGCGTGGTGCACGGCATGGACAAGTTCAGCAAGTCGATGCTCATCACCCCGGAGGTTATAGAGAAGATACAGGAGTGCTACACTGTGGCCCCGCTCCACAACCCCGCCAACATGGCCGGCATCGACGCTATCACGCAGCTCATGCCCGGCAAGCCTCAGGTGGGCGTGTTTGACACCGCTTTCCACCAGACCATGCCCGCCAAGGCATACATGTATCCCCTGACTTGGGAGGCATACGAGAAGTACGGCGTGCGCCGCTACGGCTTCCACGGCACGAGCCACCGCTACGTGTCGCGCCGCGCCTGCGAGTTCCTCGGCCTGGACTATGAGAAGCAGCGCATCATCACCTGCCACATCGGCAACGGCGCGTCGATCACTGCCATCAAGGACGGCGTGAGCATCGACACCTCCATGGGCCTCACCCCGACCGAAGGCCTGATGATGGGCACTCGCTGCGGCGACGTTGACCCGGGTGCGCTCGTCTACCTGATGAAGCGCATGAACCTCGACGTGGACGGCCTCAGCAACCTCATCAACAAGAAGTCCGGCGTGGCTGGCATCTCCGAGATATCAAGCGACATGCGCTCCATCGAGGACGGCGTGGCCAAAGGCGACGAGCGTTGCACGCTGACCATGGACATGTATGAATACCGCATACTGAAGTACATCGGCGCATACGCAGCTGCCCTCGGCGGCGTGGACGTGATAGTATTCACCGGCGGCGTGGGCGAGAACCAGCTCGGCACACGCGAGGTCATCTGCCGCAAGCTCGAGTACCTCGGCGTGACCTTCAACCCCGAGGCCAACAAGCGCGGCATCGAGACCCTGCTGTCAGGCCCGGACTCCAAGGTGAAAGTCGTGGCTATCCCCACCGACGAGGAGCTGATGATAGCACAGGACACCGCAGAGATCGTAGCCGGCAAGTGATGCCGCGACGGTCGTAGACACACATAGAGCCGGAACGGGGAGGAGCGTCGTTTGCCCCTCCCCTGTTCTGGCATTTCTCATATCGCAACTTCCACACAAAATCCCCTGCAAGAAATGTTAGACATCATTTACTGGAACGCCGACCCGATAATGTTCTCACTCGGCGCACTCCATGTGCGGTGGTACGGCCTGGCATTCGCCATCGGCTTCATCATCGGCTACAACATCGTCTCGCGGATGTTCCGCCACGAGGGCGCGCCCGAGAAGTGGCTCAGTATACTGCTCATGTACGTCATCATCGCCACAATAGTCGGCGCACGCCTCGGCCACGTGTTCTTCTACGCCTGGGACTACTACTCGCAGCACCTCTCCGAGATACCCAAGATATGGGAAGGTGGGCTGGCAAGCCACGGCGGAGGCATCGGCATCATCATTGCCGTGATACTCTTCTCGCGCTGTGTGGCGAAAAAGCCCGTGTCGTGGACATTCGACAAACTCGTCATACCGATAGCCCTCGTCGGCTGCCTGATACGCCTCGGCAACCTGATGAACAGCGAAATATACGGTGCGCCCACCGACATGCCCTGGGGATTTGTGTTCCAGCACAATGGCGAGACAGTGCCTATGCACCCCACGCAGCTCTATGAAGCCGCATGCTACCTGCTGCTGTTCTGCCTGTTGATGTGGATGTACTGGCGCAGGGGGCTGCAGCAGCGGCCGTGGCTCATCACCGGCACCGCGTTCGTCGGCATTTTCGTGCCGCGATTCCTAATCGAGTTTGTCAAGAACGTCCAGGAACCGTGGGAACTCGACATGGTCGCCAAATGCGGCATCAACATGGGGCAAGCGCTGTCAATACCGTTCATACTCATCGGCATCGGCATGATAGTCTACGCCATGCGCCGTCCGCGCCAGCATTGGCAGTTCCCCAACCGCTTCGCGGAAGCGTCCAAAAGCAAACTGCCCTGACACCGCGCCGCGTCAATACATAGGCGTGAACGGAGCTGACACCTCCAGCCAATGCGTGGCATCGCCGCAATCATGGGCATGACGCGACGTGTCGAGCTTCAGCACCGGACTGCCCGGACGCAGGTCGCAACGCTTCAAGTCAACGAAATACATTCCGTCGCCGGTCACTATGTCAAAGTAGTACCGGCGATTTTTCGTGTCCGCAAACGACCGCCATTGCGTCGAGCTGAGGTTCGGCTCGCCAGACAGCGTATAGCGGTAAGGCACGGAGCTGCACGCAAGCACCGACCGCGTTATGGCGACAGCGGTACGCCCGTCAGCAGTGCGCTCCACATTGTGGGCGAAGAAATTGGCACGCGCACAGCGGTCAGGGCTGCGCACCGCACCCGGCAGGAAATTCGCGCCGCCCACCTTGTCCCAGTATTCCAGCACAGCCTTCATCTCGCCCCACTGCGGGTCATTGGTCATCGCCAGGATGTCGCCCGGGTAATGTATGCGCACCTCGCCGTGGTCAAACTCCAGTATCGCCGTCCGCCCAGACGCATCAGTTATCCCCCAGTGCAACGCAGACACCGTGCCGCCGTCGAAAGTCGCGCCCGAGATGTCGAAATCATGGCTGCGCAGCGTAGCTACGCACTCCTCCGTAGTGGCATGGGTGTCGAGCAGCCAAGCCACAAACACCGCCAGCGACATCGGCGGACGGCCGGCAGTCTGCGCATTGCCGTAGACAGTGCCTTTGCAGAACAGGCCGTTTATCACCAGTCCCGCCTCGTTCATACCCTCCGTGACACCGCCGTCATAGCTCACCGCATAGACCGCGCCGTAGCGCGACACCCAACGCTTCGCGCCCTCGCGCACGTCGCCCGCCTTCTCAATGCCGCGCGGATAGACATAGAGGTTGGTCGGTATCGGCGTTTTCCAGTCCAGGGAACGCCCCACGACAAACAGCGAATCCTCGCCCTGATAGACCACCCGCGTACAAGCCCTGGCCTGCGGCACGGCAGCCGCCAAGCCAACCGCAACCGCCGCCAGCACAGGCTTGATATTGCCCGTCATCATACGAAACATATTCATCATCATATCAGCAACATATTGGTTATACGAAGACAACGCCCACTGCCGCCCGATAGTTGACCGACCCAGTTGCAACGCTCCGCCTCTGGGAACACTTCAAAATCGTGAATTGCCACCTTTTTTCCGCACCAGAATTTTGCCGTAACAGGATTTATGACTACCTTTGCATTACAAAGGGTAGTTTCCCCCTAAGAAATACTTCGCTTGCGCAAGCAACGATTTTAGGGATCGGCAGTAGCCGGTTGGAAAGAGCGGTTTCGTGCCGCTCTTTTTTCATTTTAATGTGGTATTATCTTCTGACCGAGCAATACACCTCCGTCTGAAAATATATTGTGCTTCACAGCATCGTATGAGCGATTCTCCCTTTCAGGGTGAAGTATGTGCATCGTAACAGGGTATGCGATCAAATCGGCAATCTGCAGACCAATTACATTATCCCGCTTATAGCTGAACGAAAATCGAGCAATCCTCGACCTAAGCCGTTCTGCAGTAACCCATTTTGTCCCGCGATTTCGCAAACCGTTATAATAGTTCAGCAGCTTTCGATCCTCCTTCTTACCACGCCGCTCAACTACAACCGATATTTCAGGATTCCGTTCTTGGTTATCCACGTGAAAAATACTACGCTCAAGCAGGTAGGAAAGGGAAAGTCCATAAACATCCTCCTCTTCATCTCTCACGCAGAATTTATTAAACTGTTCTTTCAGGATAGTGCAGCTAACGATGACATAAGCGTCGTTTCTGCCGAGTATTTCTCCAATTCCATTGAAGAACTTAGCCCTCAATTCTGCGTCTTTCAGACAGAGGAATATCCCACGCCATTTTCGCACATCAACAGAATGTATGACAATATCAGTGTTGCCAAACACATCCAGTTTCAACTCTTCAAACGCTTTATTGAGAGAATTGAGGTTCGCCTCAGACACAAGAATACCACACAATGTGAATATAGGAAACCCTGGATCAAATTTCGACAGATTGTGGTCTCCACATTCATCTATAAACAAATAATATTTGCTATTGTCACTGCTGTTCATACCAATGCGGTGCAAATATAGTGTTTTATCTACAATACAGCACCATAATCTTAGCATTATTTGCCGCGATGCCATAAATAAACCACGTTAGAATACGCGCACACTTGCCTCTTGACTCTACATTCGACATTATTTTCATTGATTTCAGCAGGAAACAGCGGAAAAGTCGTACCTTTGCAGATTTATCAAACCGCAAAGACCGCAAAGAATGAAACAGACCATCAACGAGTTTTCCGACACTCAACAAAAAAGAGCTTTTGAAGTCCTTGAAGAATCCCGCATAGCAAAGATATGGAAGTCATACGGTTGCAAAGTCAACCTTATAGGCTCTCTGAAAATGGGGCTTCTTGTCAAACACCGCGACATTGACCTGCATGTGTATTCTTCAGGCATTACGATTGATTTCAGCTTTGGAATAATGGCGAAAGTGGCAGAAAACCCCAAAGTGGCAGAGGTGAAATGCATCAACGGCTTGCATACAGATGAGCATTGTGTCGCATGGCACGTCCTGTACAAGGCAACAGAAAACGAAGTGTGGCAGATCGACATCATCCATATCGAGGAAGGCTCTCAATATGACGGCTTTTTTGAGAGGATGGCTGCCCGGATAACCGAAGTTGCATCAGAAGAACAGCTGCAGCTGATACGGAAGCTGAAATATGAAACTCCCGACAATGAGGAAATCCACGGAGTTGAATACTATGAAGGGGTTATAGACGGAGGCGTCAAGTCGCTGGAAGAGCTGCGTGAATGGGTTGCAAGACGCAGGGCAAAGGAGTTTTATTACTGGATGCCCTAAGGCGAGGGCAATTGGCGCACCCCCATTTTATGCGCAGCTGAGTAGGGAAGTGCGTCAAAATGCGCAGACCGCGTATGATTGGGGCGGCAAGGTAGTGACACGGCGTGCCGCACAGCTGTCCGAGGAATTTTTTAACGCGGCGTTTTAACATGGATTCCAATCGAAGATTATGGCATTTTTGTCAGCATAATTGGAAGCAAGGGGCTAACCGTTACGAGGGGGCTTCCCATAGCAACAAACGGCGATCAGTGAATACTCTGTCCTCAGAAATATCGATTTCAAATGGTCGGACTCGCCTAACCCCTTATAACAGGCTGTACGACACTATGTTGCCGCTAAATGTCAACGATTTTCCCAGCAGCTGTGCGGCGTGCCGTATCCGCAGCCAAGTCGCTACAATTCAACCATATAGCCTCTTACCAACCTTCGGACACGGCACGCCGTGTCCCTACTATGCTGCCGGCAGGAGCAAGTGGTAATTACATGTCGGCGAGGGAGAGGGGACAGCAGGTGAGGGCGTAGCCGCGCAGCTGAGGCTGCGTGTCGAGCATACGCGAGGCTTTCGCCTCGAGCGTTTTCATGTTGATGTTCTGCCGGCGGCGTTTGACTTCGCAGACCAGCAGCGTGCGGTCTATCTCGTTTTCCGCCACGATGTCAATTTCGTTCTCGCCTTTCCGGTCCCACCACCGACCGATGCGCGTATACGTCTGCTGCTCGGCTGCTTTCGCCCTGAAATACCGCTCAAGCATCAGTCCAGAGAATGTGGCATAGTCGCGCTCAATAATCTGGCGCAGCTGGCTGTAGCCGCCGATTTCGAGGATATGGGCATACTTGAAGATGAAGCGGAACCAGAAGGTGAAGAAGTTGTCGCGTATGGTGTAAACGGCGTTTTTCGACAACGGCTTGGCGTAAACGGGCATCTCGCGAGCGATGATGCCGTAGTCGTCTTCGAGGCGCGACAGGTGTCCGCCTACCTGACGGCCGATGACGGACTCTATCTCGTTGCGGCGCGTCTTGCCAGACGCTATTGCTGACAGTATCGAGAAGTAGGTGTCATAGTCCTTGCCGAACTCCTCTACAAGCACTGACCTCCCCTCGCTGATGAATATAGAGTCGGGGCTTACCACGGCATCGATTATCGTGTCTGCGGTCAATGCGCCGTCGTCAACAAGCAGCTGCACATATTTGGCAACACCGCCTGTGACGGAATACAGGGCAAGCAAGTCCTCGTTGGTATAGCCAGGGCTGTATTCAGCAAGTATTTCCTTCAGTACAGAGGGACGGAACGCACGTATGGTCATAAACCGGTTCTGACGGTTGTAGAGCGGCTCTTTCCTGTCACGGAATATGCTCGTCATCATCGAATACATCGAGCCGCAGACGACCAGGTTAATCCGCGAGGCATCGTGGCTCAAGTCCCATATCCGCTGCATATCGCTGAACACTGACGAATTGACCCTCGCGAAATTCTGGAACTCGTCAATGAAGAGCGTGAAGCTGCGCTCAGCAGACAGGTTCATGAGGTAGCTGAACAGTTCCGCGAAATCTTTCGGAACACCGCCGAGCTGCACGCCGAGCTTTGCCTCGACCTCCTGCCGGAACTCGTCGCAGAGCAGGTTCTCGGCCTTTCGCCCGACAAAGAAATAGACTATCGGCTCATCGGCATACGCATGAAGGACGAGCGACGTTTTGCCGATGCGCCGCCGTCCAGCCAATACCGTGAACTGGGCATTGTCACGAGCCTTTTCGCGGATATTCCGCAGGTAGGCTATCTCCTCTTCTCTGTCGAAAAATCTCATATCGTGTAGCTTGAATAGCAACCGCCGTTACGGAAACCACGGTTGCGGTAGCGCAAAGTTACACAAAAACTTGCTGACCTGCAAAGGCTTTGAGAAGATTTTATTTAGTAGTCGAGAAATCATCAGAGAACTAAGAGGCGGCTGTGCTGCTGGCGGTTGAACCTTCGGGCTGAAGGGGCGTTGTTTCTGTAAATCAATTCATTCACGATATGTTTACTCTCAAAGACACAGTGGCTTACGCCGAGGGCGCTATAGCCAAGGAAATCATCGCGGAGAACAAATGCGGCACCATCCTCATGATGGCCGTTGACAAGGGACTGGAAATACCGACGCATCACGCTGACGCGGATGTGCTGGTGCAGGTGGTGGATGGCACAGTCGAGTTCACGCTCGAGGGCGCATCAATGCGCATGAGCGAGGGGGACGCACTTCTCATGCGTCCCCGCCAGAACCATTCGCTGCGAGCCGTCGAGCGGTTCAAGGTCGTCGTCACCAAGCTGAACGCATCGCGCTGCTGACACCGCCTGCCGTCAGACAGTCTTGATGACGCGGCAGGGATTGCCCACTGCCACGCTGCGCGGCGGTATACTGCGTGTCACCACACTGCCCGCGCCTATGGTGCAGCCGTCGCCGATCTCCACACCGGGGAGAATAGTAGTGCCTCCCCCTATCCATACTTTCGACCCGACTTTTATGGGGAGCACTGTCGCCTTGCCAGCGGCGCGCTCTTCCGGGTCGAGAGGATGGTTGGTAGTATAGAAGCGCACGTCAGAGCCGATGAACACGTCATCGCCTATCTCCACGCCACCGGCGGGCTGGAACGTGCAGTTGAAATTGATGAACACGCGCTTGCCGAACTTCACGTAATCGCCGCCGTAGTTGCAGTGGAGCGGCGCGAAGATCGTCACATCGTCCATATTGCGGCTGAATACTTCCTCGAGTATCCGCTTGTCGCCAGTGTTGTTGAACTCCATGAGGAGCTTCATTGCACGCATACGCTCGGCAACCTCCTCCTCGTTCCAAGCCAGATACTCGCGCTCCGGCAGCAAATCCTTCTTCTCCATACTGTGTGATGCTTTTACGGTGCAAAATTACAACCGCAGCCAGGGCGGCGATGTATACAAAACCTCGGCATCGCAACCAATTCCGCCACCGCCAATGATTTTTAGCCGCCAATGTATTACCTTTGCATCCGCAACCAAACACTGAAGACCATGGGCGAATTGTTTCGAGCAGACAACATAGTGACATACAACGACTGGGCTGGTGTCGAGACCCGCAACCCGCTCGCCAGCTTTATCGATTTCACGCAGGTCAAGCCGCTGCGCCACTGCCGCAAGCTGTACGGGGTTTACGCGATTTTCCTGAAGGATTTCAAGTGCGGCGACCTGCGCTACGGACGACGATACTATGACTATCAGGAGGGCACGCTGCTGTTCGTTGCGCCGGGACAGGTATTCGGCGCGGACGATGACGGCAGGGAGTTCCAACCACAGGGATACCTGCTCATGTTCCACCCCGACCTGCTGCGCCACACCTCGTTGGGGAAGGGCTTCAAGGAATACACGTTCTTCTCATACGACAGCAACGAGGCTCTGCACATCAGCACCGAGGAGCGGAAAATAGTCATGGACTGCCTCTGCAACATAGACTACGAGCTCACCCACCCGGTAGACAAGCACAGCCGCGAGCTGATAGTGGACGGCATAAAGACATTGCTCGACTATTGCAACCGCTTCTACGACAGGCAGTTCATCACGCGCGAAAACCAGAACTCGGACATCTTGGCACAGTTTGAGAGCCTGCTCGAAGATTATTTCTCGTCGGGTGAGGCAGAGCGGTCGGGACTGCCGACAGTCCAGTACTGCGCGAGCAAGCTGTGCCTGTCGCCCAACTACTTCAACGACCTGCTGCGCCGCGAGACCGGCAACACCGCGCTGAAGACCATACACGCCAAAATAATCGACCTGACGAAGACGCGGCTTGTATCGTCGGCCGACACGGTGTCAGAGATAGCCTACTCGCTCGGCTTCCGCTACCCGCAGCACCTGACGCGCCTGTTCCGCAACGAGGAGGGCTGCACACCCATTGAATACCGCCGCCAATGCCAGTGACCCAGCCTCCTCACGCAATACATCTTATCGTATCGTACAATAACAGACTACTTGCGGTCGTTACAACAATACACCAAAGGTAGCCGCAAGCCACCTTCACAAACAACAATGGCGATATGAACGACCTCGACAAGCTGTATCAACAATGGCTGGAGCTGCAACCGCTGTCTGAACGCAAGCGGCATCTGCTCCGCCAGCGGTTCATCGTGGACTACAACTTCAACAGCAACCACATAGAGGGCAACACCCTCACATACGGTCAGACGGAGCTGCTGCTGCTGTTTGACAAGGTTACAGGCGACGGCAAGCTGCAAGACTTCGTCGAGATGAAGGCAAGCCAAACGGGCCTGCAGATGATTTACGACGAAGCGGCACACCCGGAAACACCGCTGACACAGAACTTCATACGCTCGCTGCACAAAGTCTTGCTGCGCGAGGACTATACAGTCCACTACCAGCTGCCGGGCGGCGAAGCGTCAAGTTACACCATACACGCCGGCGCATACAAGACTCGCCCCAACAGCGTGATAACGCGCTATGGCGACCGCTTTGAATACGCATCTCCCGAAGAGACACCCTCGATGATGACAGACCTCGTGGACTGGTACAACGATGCGGAAAAGTCAGGGGAATACAGCCCTGTACAGCTCGCCGCGCTGTTCCATTACAGATACATACGCATACACCCGTTTGAGGACGGCAACGGCAGGGTCGCCCGCCTGATGGTCAACTACATACTGGCACGCCACGGCTGGCCGATGCTTGTAGTGCGCAGCCGCGACAAACAGGAATACCTCGAGGCATTGCACCGCACGGACGTGGAAGTCGGCGCATCACCCTCCGACGGAGCAACAGCAACGCAGCAGCAGATACGCCACTTCATGAGGTATTTCAAGGGGATGGCCGCCAAGGAACTGAAATACGCAATCGATTTCGCGCGTGAGACATCGCCCGACGTATGGTGGTATGACGGCATGAGAATCGCATTCCGCAGCCCGACATCGCCAGTGCTGCTCGCAGCCATGCACGCCAATCCGGACATCACCGTAGAGCAGCTGGCCGAGAAAGCCGGCATTGCACCGTCAGCCGTGAAAAAGCAGCTCCGCAACATGACCGGCAAAGGCTACATCGCCCGCAACGCCTCCAACGGCAGCTGGAACGTGTTCGCCGTCACCGCCCTCTGACCGCCGCAAGCCACCTCCTGCACACCCAAACTACGAGCCCTGCCGATTCAGGATTTGTAAAGGACGCAAGGAAGGAGCGTGACAATAAAGTCCCTATATACGCTTTCTGACTTTATGCTGACGTATATAGAACACTCTTAAAACATGAAACCTGTGTCATACATAACCAGATTTTTCTTCAGAACCCGAAGGCACTCTTCATCAATAACGTCATCCGTAGACCAGCCATGAGTTATCATTTCCACAAATGGACTTTCAGGCAATTCTACTGTTTTCAACTCTTTATATGCTGTTTCAATCGCAGTCTGAAGCAACATCGCATCCATCATTTCAATACCCACAAAACGTCTTTTGGCATCACGCACTGTCGCCTTGAAAACACCTCGAACCATTTTTCGGTATCGATCTTGTGGTGTGGTCTTTCTGAACAAACTCAAAAAATCCATATAGCCAATAATTAGATCAAACCCTGTCTCATCATTGCTTCGGCTTCGAGCATGTGCATTTCTGTGAAATCATAACGTCGTCTGCCTCCTAAACGGACAAGTACGAAATTGTGCCACCAGCTTCCATTAAGGTCTTTGGGACCTGAACATCAAGGAACTGGCTTGCAACAGAAAGCCATATTAATGTCAATTGAGTCACCAA
>CAKUKR010000069.1 GCA_934663645.1 uncultured Muribaculaceae bacterium
GTGTTTGCATATTTTGTTACTTTTGTGGCGTGGAGGCTCTGTATCAATTTGCGTGGCGGCATAGCCTGTATGACGCCGGCGACTGCCGCCTGACCGACGGCAGGCGCGTGCGCATCATCTCGCCAGGCGTGCTGAACACGGATGCCGGCCCGGATTTCTCCAATGCGTGCATGGCGGTGGAGGGCGTGACGTGGCGCGGAAATGTCGAGATACATGAGCGTGCCTCCGACTGGCATCGTCACCGCCATGACGGGGATGCGGCTTACGACAGCGTGATGCTGCACGTCGTGGCTGTGGACGACTGTGAGGTGCGACGCTCGGACGGCAGCCTCGTGCCGCAGCTGGTCATCAGCGTCCCCCGTGAAATCGAGGTTACATACGGTGCCATTGCTGCAGGCCTCGATAGCGTGCGTTGCCACCGCTATATCGGGCGGCTGGACGAGCTGCAGCGTTGCGAGTGGATTGAGGCTCTCGGCGTGGAGCGTATGCAGTCCAAGGCTGACCATGTTGCCCACATCTATGAGTGGAGCGGCCACGACTGGCAGCAGACGTGTTTCGCCATGCTTGCCCGAGGGCTGGGCTTCGGGCTGAACGCAGACCCCATGGAGATGCTCGGGCGTGCCTTGCCGCTCAACTTTGCGGCACGTCACGGCGACAACACCGCGCAGATTGAGGCGATGCTGTTCGGACTTGGCGGCTTCCTGAACCCTGACCTGCTGTACGATGACGACTATTACCAGTACCTCTGCCGCGAGTACCGCTTCCTCGCCGCGAAATACCGGCTGCGCCCTGTGCGCGGCACGCTGTGGAAGCTGGCGCGTACCCGTCCGCAGAACTTTCCGCACCGCCGCATTGCCGTGCTTGCACAGGCTTTGGGCGGAGGCTTCTCGCTGATGCGCGACATCTGCAACGCCCCCTCGCCGGAGGCTCTTCAGCAGCTGTTTGACTGGGAATTGTCTGGCTACTGGGCGGAGCATTTCACCTTCGGCAGCAAGGCCGCCACGCCGTCGCGTATGGGCAAGGCCTCCATAGACCTGCTGACAATCAATGTGGCTGTGCCGCTGCTGTACGCATACGGCAGCATGCGCGGCGACCGTGAGATGACCGAGCGTGCCATGGAGCTGCTGTGCAGCCTTCCTGCGGAACGCAACGGTGTGGTGCGCACGTGGCAGATGTCGGGTATCGAGGCGGACAACGCTTTTCATTCACAGGCGTTGCTGCATCTGCGCAAGGCGTATTGCGATGCCGCCAGATGCACGGACTGCCGCTTCGGGCAGTTCTTCATGCGCGAGGTGTACAAATCTGCGATGAAACCGCGAATAACAGACGTAGAACGGATATGAAGGTACTGCTGGCGTTTGACTCGTTCAAGGGGTGCATGACCTCGCTTCAGGCCGGTGAGGCTGCGCGGCGAGGAGTGCTGTCTGCGATGCCGGATGCCGAGACGGAAGTCCTTGCCGTTGCCGACGGCGGCGAGGGGATGTCGGCTGCTGTATATGCTGGCGGAATAGGCGAGGTGGTCACGGCTGACGCAGTTGACCCGCTGTTGCGTCCAATACGTGCGGAATACACATACGACGGCCAGACGCAGTCGGCATACATAGACTTCGCGGCTGCATCGGGGCTGACATTGCTCGCTGATGCCGAAAAAAGCGCGGTGAAATCGACTTCTTTCGGCACAGGTATGCTCATAGCTGATGCCATGCGGCGAGGCGCACGGCATATTTACCTCGGCTTGGGAGGGAGTGCCACCAATGATGCCGGGCTGGGGGCGTTGCAGGCTCTCGGGGCGAAATTCACCGATGAAAGCGGCGGTGAGATAACCCACGCTTACTGCGGTGCAGACATGGCTCGCACCTGCGGCATCGATACGTCGGCTCTTACGGCCGCCTTGCGCGGCATGCGGGTGACGCTGCTGTGTGACGTTGACAACCCCTTTTGCGGAGGGCGTGGCGCTGTGGCTGTATTCGCAAGGCAGAAAGGGGCTTCCGCTGATGAAATGCGTCTGCTCGAAGAGGGCATGAACCGCATCGGCGAGGTGATGAAAAAGTGCGGTTTCACCGATGTTTTTCAGTTGTCAGGGGCAGGAGCTGCCGGTGGAGCTGGCGGCGGTTTCGCGGCGTTGGCTGGCGGGGGAATCGTCCCCGGGGCGGAGAGCGTGCTGAGGCTGTGCGGCTTTGACGGGAAGCTCGCTGGCTGTGACCTCGTGATGACCGGCGAGGGGAAGAGCGACAGGCAGACGCTTGCCGGCAAGCTGCCATATACGGTGATGAAAGCTGCCCGAAGCCACGGTGTCCCCACCGCATTGTTCTGTGGTGCTATGGAAGATGCCGATGCGCTGAAAAAGGCCGGTTTCGCCGCAGTGACAGACATAAACGGCTCGATGAAATCGGGTGATTTCATGTCCGCCGAGGTCGCCTCGCAGCGTCTGTCTGCCGCTGTCGCCGACACCCTGGCGCTGGGGGCGGTATTGCGCGGACGCAAATAAATTGCTACTTTTGCAGTTCAATAACCGACGATATATGAGAAGCAGAAACGGCAACGGCCGTATGGACCGGACAGAGAACAGGGTTGTGCAGCTGCCTAACGGCTCTGACGCTCCGCGCCGCCTGATAGATGTGCTGGGCGACGGCGACTACCGTCCGCACCTGTTCGGCACGCCGAAACGCGGCGATGTCAAGGCTTGGCTCAAGTACGGTCATGTGCGCCTGCGAGGGCAGATAGTGTCGCAGTTTGACGCTGCCGTTGATCCGGGAGACACCGTGGAGGTGAACCTGACGCGCCCGTTCCCTCGCCTGACGCACTCGCGCCTTAAGATAGTCTACGAGGACGAGGACATTATAGTGGTCAACAAGGGCTACGGACTGCTGTCAGTAGGCACGGGGTCTGCGAGAAACGTTGATACGGCATACGACATCCTGAAGGAATACGTCAAGAGCGAACATCCTGACAACAAGATATTTGTGGTGCACCGTCTGGACCGCGACACGTCGGGGCTGATGATGTTTGCCAAGAGCATCGAGGCGCAGACCGCCATGCAGCACAACTGGAACAACATGGTGCTTGCGCGGACATACGTGGCTGTCACGGAGGGCGTCATGGAACAGGATTCGGGCTACATACGCAGCGACCTGGCCGAGACGTCGGCATACGAGGTGTACAGCGCACAGAACGGCATGGGGCGCATGGCCGCCACTCACTACCGCGTGCTGGAGCGCGGCGGAGGGTATACGCTCGTGGAGTTCTCGCTCGACACGGGGCGCAAGAACCAGATCCGCGTCCACGCCAAAGACCTCGGGCATCCGATAGTGGGCGACCGCAAGTACGGCGCCAAGCGCAGCCCGATACACCGTCTGGCCCTGCATGCCCGCACCCTGCGGTTTGCGCATCCCCGCACTCGCCGCGACATGAACTTTGAACTGCCGATACCCTCGCGGTTTGTCGGCCTGACACGTCACAGCTGACCGAAAAACACCGATGAACGCGGATAAACACTCTGTATGATGAGAGAAGAAGACGACATGTCATATATGCCTAAGGAGTGGCGCGAGAGCGTCGAGGCGGCTTCACGGCCGTCTGCCGATGCTGTTGCAGCTCCCCCTGTGCCGGAAGCTGGCGCGCCTGAAGCGGCGGAGCCGCCTGCCGGGGAGCGGAAAACCGCCGTCGCTGCCGAGGCGTCGGGCCTCGTCAAGTCGCTTGACTGTGTCTCGACGGCTTTGTCTTGGCTATTCGTGCCGCTGCTGACGCCAGTCTATGCCATCGTCCTTATCTTCAGTGTCTCGTCGCTGTCGATCACTTCGCAGCCGATGACGCGCATTGCCGTTACGTCCATTATTTTCGGGCTGAACTGCATCCTCCCCATGGCGCTGATATACCTGCTCAAGAGGCTGGGGATGGTGAGTGACATTGCCCTCAACCGCCGCCGCGAGCGGGCGTTGCCCTACCTCGTCGTGATAATGTGCTACATATTGAGCGCATATTACCTGTATTCACACAGTGCGCCGTCATGGGTAACGATGTTCTATGCCGGCGGGGCGTTGACAGCTGTCGTCAACTTCACGGTCAATTTCCGCTGGAAAATCAGTGCCCACGCCGCAGCCATGGGCGGGGTGTTCTATGTGCTTGTCCGCATAGCCCACGCTACGCCGACTGATGCCGCCGTTGCTTGCCTGATAGCATGGGCGTTGCTGACAGGGCTGCTCGGGGGGGCGCGGATATGGCTGCGCCGCCATACGCTGCTTCAGGTGCTTGCCGGGTTTGCCAACGGCTACCTGTGGGTGTGGCTGATGTCGCGCATACAGTATTGACATACAGATGACAACAAACCTATAACACCATATAAACCGAATGAAACCGCTGGTAAGCATAATAATGGGCAGCACTTCAGACCTGCCTGTAATGGAGAAAGCATGCCAATTTTTCGACCAGACCGGCATCCCCTTTGAGGTGCTGGCGCTGTCTGCCCACCGCACTCCCCATGAGGTGGAGGAGTTTGCCGAGGGGGCGAAGGCTCGCGGCATCAAGGTCATAATCGCTGGCGCTGGCATGGCTGCACACCTGGGAGGCGTGATAGCCGCCCTCACCACGCTGCCGGTCATCGGCGTGCCTATACGGTCGTCGTTTGACGGCCTCGACTCGCTGCTGGCGATAGTGCAGATGCCCCCGGGCATACCTGTGGCGACTGTCGGCGTGAACGGTGCGCTCAACGCGGCTATCCTCGCTGCGCAGATACTCGCTGTCGGCGATGCCGAAATCGACAGCAAGGTCGAGGAGTACAAGGCCGCTCTCAGCCAGAAGATAGTCAAGGCCAACGCCGAGCTGTGCAAGCTGGAATACAAGTACAAGACCAACTGACGGGCATCCCCGAATCACCAGCCACGGCAGAGATGAGCAGATACAACTACACAAGGCGCAAGACTACGGAGGTGCGTGTCGGCAATGTCGGCATAGGAGCCGGCAACGGCATCCGCCTCCAGTCCATGACCAACACCTCGACCCTCGATACGGAGGGGAGCGCACGCCAGGTGTGCGCCATTGCTGCTGCCGGCGGCGAGATAGTGCGCCTGACCACGCAGGGCGAGCGCGAGGCCGCCAACATGGCTGCCATCCGCGACCGGGTGCGCAGCTTCGGCGTGGATGTGCCGCTGGTGGCTGACGTGCATTTCAACCCCAAAGCCGCTTACCGCGCTGCGGCGTGCTGCGAGAAGGTGCGCATCAACCCCGGCAACTTTGTCGATGCCGCCCGCACGTTCCGCAAGCTGGAGTATACCGACGAGGAGTATGCCGCCGAGCAGGAGCGCATACGCACGGCGTTGCTGCCGCTGCTCGACATCTGCCGCACCCACGGCACTGCGCTGCGCCTCGGCGTGAATCACGGCTCGCTGTCAGACCGCATCATGAGCCGCTACGGCGACACCGCCCCCGGCATGACGGAATCTGCCATGGAGTTCCTGCGCGTGTGCCGTGACGAGCATTTCGACGACGTCGTCCTGTCTGTCAAGGCCTCCAATACTGCCGTGATGACGGAGACGGTGCGCACTCTCGTTGCCGCCATGGACGGCGAGGACATGCACTATCCCCTGCACTTGGGCGTGACGGAAGCCGGCGACGGCGAGGACGGGCGTGTCAAGAGCGCCGTGGGCATAGGCACGCTGCTCGCAGAGGGGACAGGCGACACTATCCGCGTGTCATTGAGCGAGCCTCCCGAGAACGAGCTGCCCGTGGCTCGCCACTTGCGCGACTATATATGCCGCCGCGAGGGTCATGCGCCGATTGTTGAGCCTGAAACGGTGCTTCCCGGCACTGCCCGCAGCCATTCCGCGCCGGTGGCTGGGTTTGAGCATCTCGGTTCGCCGCTTGCCGTCGGCGTAGACATCGCCGAAATCCCCGCGCAGTGGCATACGGCAGATGCGTCAGACGGAATGCCCCGGTACGGCGACACGCTCCCTGTGGTGCTGTCGTCAAGCCATGTAAACCCTGTCGGCGAGATGTCCTCGTGGATAGACCGCTTCGCGGCATCGGGGGGCAAGAACCCGGTGATACTGCGGCGCAGGTACTGCGGCGGCTCTGCCGACGAGATGACCATTGAGGCAGCTGCCGACCTGGGAGCGTTGCTGCTCAACGGCTACGGCTCGGGCATCGCCCTGGAGGTCGCCGGCATGGAGCGAGAGGATGTCAACCGCTTGTCGCTGGGCATACTGCAAGCCTCGCGGCTGCGCTTCAGCAGGACGGAATACATAGCCTGCCCCAGCTGCGGCCGCACCCTGTTTGACCTGCCGCAGACACTGGCGCAGGTGCGCCGCGCCACAGCCCACCTCAAGGGGCTGAAGGTCGGGGTGATGGGGTGCATCGTCAACGGCCCCGGGGAAATGGCAGACGCTGACTACGGCTATGTAGGCGCGGGCCCGGGGCGTGTGAGCATATACCGGGGCAAGGAACTGCTGGTGAAAAACATACCCTCGGCAGACGCGCTGCGGCAGCTGACAGACATCATACGCGCCGACGGCCGGTGGGTTGACCCGTAGGCCTCTACAATAAAGCACACTCTGATACGTTAATAAACCGATAACACATACAACCCCAAGCCTTGCGTCGCCATGCGAGGCTGTGACTGATACGGAACATGAAGAATACGAGCAAGGTATACCTTCTGATGATAATGCTTGCGGCAATGATGCTGACTGCGTCCTGCCGCACCCAGCGCGATCTGGCATATTTCGAGGACCTCTCAACGTCCGAGGCCGGCAAGCTCCAGGCTGCCCGCAGCGAGCTGACGCTCCAGAAGGATGACGAGATTTCGATAACTGTGAGTTCGGAAGTGCCGGCAGCGACCGCGCACTTCAACCTGACCGCCGCCGACGTAGGCAGCAGCGCGACCGCGCCCAGCACGCAAATGGCCACCACGCGGCAGCTGCAGACATACGTGGTGGATGCCCAGGGCAACATCGATTTCCCGACATTCGGCAGCATCCACGTCGCCGGCATGACCACCGCGCAGCTCAAGGACTACCTGCAGGAGCGCATCAGCAAGACCGTCAAGGGCCCCGTCGTGAAGGTGCGGCTGATGAATTTCCGCGTCAATGTGATAGGCGAGGTCAAGAAGCCGCAGGTCGTCACCCCGCAGGGGGAGCGGCTCACGCTGCTCGAGGCTCTCGCCGCCTGCGAAGACCTGACGGAATACGGCCGCCGCGACAACGTGATAGTCATGCGCGAGACGCCCGACGGCGAGATACTGTACGGCAAGGTGAACCTGCACGACTCCAGCCTCACCTCATCGCCCTACTACTACCTGCAGCAGAACGACGTGGTGTACGTGTCGCCCAACAACATCCGCCAGGACAACAGCAAGTACAACCAGAACAACGGCTACAAGCTGAGCGTCATCAGCACCGTCATCAGCGGCCTGTCGGTGATAGCCTCGCTTGTCATAGCCCTTACCGTGAAATAACAACAAGCACGTAAAACACGCAGCGGCACAGAGGAGATGTTGAAGGTTGACAGGATATGCGTATGGCTGTTCATCATCGGCTACTGCCTGCTGATATTTTCGCTCGAGCTGGTCAAGTTCATTGACGAGGTCATACTCTACTCGATGCTCGGCGTTGTCCTCGTGGACTGCGTGGTCAACCGCAGCTGGCGCAGATACCGGCTGCTGCTGACCGTCGCTGGGGTGCTGGCGGCTTATGCCGTCTACTCGATGACTTGCGTGCATTTCAACACCAAGGCTGCTGTCATCGTCGGGCTTATCCTCGAGTTCAAGCCCTACATAGCCGTCCTGGTGATGCTATGCGTCGCCCCGGAGCTGACGGCCGGCGACAAGCGCATCCTGCGGACGGTGTCGCTCGTCTACGGCGCGTTGGCGCTCGTGTCGCTCGTGTCGCTCGACACTATGGTGAGCGCGGTCTTCTCACACCCCGCCTACTACGGCGGCACATGCCTGCTGGCCTCAATGGTCTATGCGTACTGCTCCATGGATGACGAGGGGAGGCTTTCGGACAAGACCCTCCTCATAATGTTCGTGATAATGGCAGCAGGCATAGCCTCCGGCCGCTCGAAATACTACGGCGAGTTCATCGTAGCCTTCGTCCTGTTCGCCTTCTACCGCCCCGGCATGCTGCGCCGCATGAGCGTCGGCACTATGGCTGGGCTGGCAGTTGTCGCAGTGATATTCGTGGCGGCGGTGTGGCAGAAATTCAGCTTCTATTTCATCACAGGAGGCTCGGGCGTGTTTGACATGAACAACCTGGACTCGTTTGCGCGGGCTGCGCTGTACGCCGGTATGGTGCTGGTGCTCATCGACTTCCCCCTGTTCGGGTCGGGGCTGGCCTCATTCGCCTCCTTTGCCTCCGCCTCCCCCTACTCGACGCTCTACGAGCGTTACGGCCTCAACCACGTGTGGGGGCTGAGCGAGAGCATGCCCGATTTCATCAGCGACGCATACTACGCCTCGCTGGCGCAGTTCGGCATCGTCGGCATCGTCCTGTTCGTCTGGTTCTGGGTGCACGTCTACCGCTGCCTGCGCGTGCTGACGAAATACGAGGACGGACGCTACAAGTACCTGTTCGCCATCGGCTCCACGCTGATAGCGACATTGCTGATAGAGCTCACCACCGGGACGATGATATTCCAGCCTCACGGCGAATACATGATGATGGTGCTCGGGCTGGTCTGCATAACCGGCAAGCGCCTCATTGCCGCACGGCGGCAGGGAGCTGTCCCCGATGCAGCGGCCAAACCGCCGGCTCTTCCCGAAAGAATAAGATAACAACGATATATGAAAAGAGAAAGCAATGACATTGACCTGCGCCGGATATGGCGAGAGATGAAGCGGAGATGGTGGCTGTATGCCGCGTGCTTCGTCGTGTTCATGACCCTTGCGGCGATATACTGCACATTCCGCATGCCGACATACAACTCCCGCGCCACGCTCCTCATCGAGGATTCCTCGCCCGAGGGGGCGGCTCTCGCGGCTGCAGCCTCCAACTCGGCGGCCCTGCGCATGCTGTCGTTGTCGTCAGCGGCGGTAGCCAACGAGATGAACCTGATCAACTCCAACGACGTGCTGTCCCGCGTGGTGCGCCAGACAGGCCTCAACGTCACCTACGTCCGCCGCGACGGCCTGGGCAAGCAGCTGCTCTACCCCGCAGCACCGGTACGAGCCGCCGTGCCGCAGCAGGTCCTCGACACCCTCTGCCAGGGCGTAAACATCAAAGTCCACATGCACGACGGAGTGGCAGACCTGCGGGCAGTGAAAGGCCCCAAGGGGATAATCACAGCTGCCCAGGCCGAGGGGGTCAAGCTCCCATACACCTTCAAGACCCCGACGCTCGCCGTGCGCATAGAGCCCGCAGAGGGGTACAGCCCCGCCGCCGACGAGAACATCGACATCATCATCAGCGGCACACAGGCCGTGGTCGAGAACATGCGCAAGGACCTGACCATTGAGGTCAACGACAAGACCTCCGATGCAATAGACCTCGAAATCACAGACCCCCTCCCCCTGCGAGGCGAGACCATACTGAACTGCATCATGGAGCAGTACAACGCCAAGCGCCTCAACCGCAAGCGCGAGACCGCAGCCACCGAGCTCGAATACTGCAACGACCGCCTGCAGAAGCTCATACAGCAGCTCAACGAATCGGAGGCAAAGGTGGAACGGTTCAAGCGCGACAACAACCTGACGGCAATGGCACTCGACTCCGCAGGCTGGATGGCACAGGCCATAGGCTCGCGGGCAAGCATGGCACGCTCACAGAACGCCCTCACATACTACGACCAGGTGCTGTACACCCTCAACAAGGACAACAGCGGCAACAGCTTCATACCCGTGTCGCTCGCCGGCGAAACCCCCAACCCCCTCGCCGAGGAGTACAACCGCCTCGTCAGCGAGAAGCGCGAGCTGGAGCGGTCTGCAACCCCGGAGCACCCCTCGATGAAGAGCATCAACGAGCGCATCGCCAAGATGCGCAACACTATCATCACCGACTTCTCGCAGGGCGTGGAGCGCAGCCGCCGCGACCTGGGCACGATGCACTCCCTCTCCGACGAGGCAAAGGCCAAGATAAACACGCTCCCCGGCCTGGAGCGAGAGCTGTTTGACCTGATGCGCGACAAGGCCATCAAGAACGAGATGTACCTCTACCTGCTGCAACGCCGCGAGGCAGCCGAGCTGCGCCTCTACTCGACCGACACGACAGGGTTTGTGGTCGACGCCGCATACAGCGACATCAAGCCCTCCAAGGCCAAAGGGGTGATAGCCCTCGTGGCAGCCTTCCTGCTCTCGCTCGCGCTCCCCACGCTCCTGCTGTGGTGGCTCATGCGCCGCCGCGACGCTCTCCGCGAACCCGTTGACCTGAAATTCATCGGGCTGGAGGAAGCGGCATTCCGACAGGAGGACATCCGCGTGATGCGCTCCCGCCTCGCCGCCATGGAGGGCAAGACAATGCTGTACATCGCCGACTACACGCACACCGGCGCGGCGCAAGGCATCGTGGACACATTCAACGACGTTGACATGGGCGTCGCCATGGCATATCCCGACACCGCCGCAGACGGCAACGACGCTATAGAGACACGCGCCTTCCGCGAGCAGGCCGACGCACTGCTGCAGCAAGGCAGCCGCTGTGTCGCCGTCGAAGTGCCCGACCCCGAGCTGGTGTCAGAGATAGCCCACCTCATAGACCGCCCCGAAGCACAGCTCATAGCCGTAGTGCCGTGCGGCAAGATGCGCCGCCGCGAGCTGCGCCGCCTGCTGCGCGGCCAGATGACCGAGCGCATCCTCGTCTGCATCATGCGCACCTGACCGCGGGGCGTTCAAATTTTTTGCACGCAATATTTTGTGTACCATACATATTATGGGTAATTTTGCGTACTGAAAAGTGCAATAACCATCTAATCGATTGTAATCAAGGATGAAAAATGTTCTTATAATCGGAGCGACAGGCCAGATAGGCTCTGAGCTCACCATGAAACTCCGCCGCGAATACCCCGAAGGGCAGATAGTCGCCGGCTTTATCAAAGGGGCAGAACCCAAAGGCGTGCTCCTCGAGTCCGGCCCGGCAGAGGAGGTAGACATCACCAACGCGCAGATGATAGCCGACGCTGTCGAGAAGTACAACGTCGACACCATCTACAACCTCGCCGCCCTCCTCTCCGCAGTGGCAGAGGCACGCCCCCAGCTCGCCTGGAAAATCGGCGTAGGCGGCCTGTACAACACCCTCGAGGTCGCACGCGAGAAGAAATGCGCAGTCTTCACCCCCAGCTCAATAGGCTCTTTCGGAAAGAACACCCCACACGTCAAGACCCCGCAGGACACCATACAGCGTCCCGACACAATCTACGGCGTGACCAAGGTGACCGGCGAGATGCTCTCCGACTACTACGCCCGCCGCTTCGGCGTGGACACACGCTCGGTGCGCTTCCCCGGCCTCATCTCATACGTAGCGCCTCCGGGCGGCGGAACGACTGACTACGCCGTTGACATATACTACAGCGCCGTCAAGGGGGAGAAATTCAAATGCCCCCTCAAGCCCGGCACGTTCATGGACATGATGTACATGCCCGACGCGCTCCGCGCCGCCGTGGAAATAATGGAGGCTGACCCGACGCGCCTCGTTCACCGCAACTCGTTCAACATCGCCTCCATGAGCTTCGACCCCGAAATCATCTCCGCCAAAATCAAGGAGCATGTCCCCGGATTTGAGATGGAATACGAGCTCGACCCACTGCGCCAGGCCATAGCCGACTCTTGGCCAGACAGCCTCGACGACACCTGCGCACGCCAGGAGTGGGACTGGAAGCCCGAGTACGACCTCGAGCGCATGACCGTTGACATGCTCGAGAATCTCCGCAAGAAATTCGGCCTCTGACAAATACGTCATACCTGACAATATCGCACAGCGGGACGGTGCGGCCGGCATACGGCTCTCGCACCGCCCCGCACCCGTTTATTGAGCGGCAGTGTAGGGACACGGCGTGCCTCCGAACCTCCACTCCACGCATTCATCACAAACAACAACTGAAATGGCAGACAACAACCCCGGAACGAACTATGACATACGCACCCTCCAGCTGCACCTGCTCGCGATGCTCAAGGAAGTCGCCGCCGCCTTCGAGCGGCACTCCCTGCGCTGGTACATGGCCGACGGCACGCTGCTCGGCGCGGTGCGCGAGAAGGGCTTCATACCCTGGGACGACGACGTGGACCTGGCCATGCCCCGCCCCGACTACGACAGGCTCATTGCACACAGCCGCGAGATTCTCCCCGAGCCATACGAGTTCGTCTGCTATGAGAACGACAAGAAGTACCCGCTCCATTTCGGCAAGGTGCAGGATGCGTCAACCACCCTCATCGAGCGTCCCCACCTATACTACCTCGGCGGCGTGTACCTCGACATATTCCCCATAGACGGCGTCCCCGACAGCCCTCTGGCCCGACGGCTGCACAACATGCGCTACCAGACCCTGCGCAAGATGCTATACCTGCGCTGCCGCGACCCCTTCCGCCACGGACGCGGACCTTCCTCATGGGTGCCGCGCCTGCTGCGCCGCCTCTATACCGTGGATAAGCTCCAAGCGGCGATACGCCGCGAGATGACACGCTGCCCCTTTGAAACCTCACGCCTCGTGGCCGTCAACCTCAACGACGGCATCCCCTCGATAGTAGACCGCGAGCTGGTGCTCGGAGAGCCGACGCCGACACGCTTTGAGGACATGCAGGCCGCAGGCATGCGCGACAACGCCACATACCTGCGGCAAGTATTCGGCGACTACATGACGCCGCCGCCAGAGGGAGCGCGTCACATCCACCGCTTCCACTGCCTCGACCTGCACCGCCCCTACCGTCAGTACGCCGACAACGCTTCAGAGAGCCCCGGGTGTTGCGGCAAGCCATGCGCCTCAACCGAGGAATAGGCCGTCAATGTGCAGCTGCCCCTGCGTCAGGCCTCGCAGCAGCGCGTCGTCAGGGCCGTCGCCGGGGCTGGGCGCGTAGCCTGGCTCTCGGGGCGTTTCCATCATGTCGCTCACATAGACCGAGGGGCAGACACGCTCCAGCGGCTGCGACTTCTCCAGCCACTCGCGGTATTTCCCCTCGTCGGGGAGCAGCGCCACCGCGTGGTCAGCCAGCACGGCGTGCGCGTCGTCAGGGTCTGTGAGCCGCTGTAGCGTGGGGCACAGCCCGCCGCACCCTCCTGTGGCGAGGGGGATTATGCCCTGGTAGCACTCTTCACCCAGCATCAGCAGCCCCATGGCGGTCAACAGCGCACCCTTCTCGCTCTCCATTACCAGCAGCGTCTGCGAGCTGTCCTGCACGCGGTGCGAGCCGAACCAGCACTGCCGCAGGCGGAAGTCCTTCAGCCCGCAGTGCATCCAGTGCATCAGCGGCTTGGGACTGCGCACACGGCGGCCGTCGGGGCGGTAGCCGATGACCTTGCCCGTGCGCACCTCGCCCGAGGGAGTGACCTGCCAGAACACCGGGCTGCCGCCGAACAGCGGCGCAGTGCCGACCAGATAGTCGTGCAGGACGCGGTCAACGCCCTGCGCTCCGATGCGCGTGTCGAAGACGCTGTGCAGCCACCGCGCCAGCGTGTTGTCCTCGTAGCTGCCGAGCGTCCCGGTGAGCAGGGCGCGGCTGATGCACGAGTGGCGCGGCGGCTCTGCGACGTAGAGGTCACCGCCGAAGGGGCGGCGCGAGGCCGCTTCAGGGCGGAGCTTGAAGTACTCGCGCGGCGGCAGGTGGTAGCAGCAGTGCAGCAGGCGGTCGCACTTGCCGCAGACTGCGGGGTCGAGCGGCTGGCCTGTCTCCCAGTCGATGTAGGGGGAGAGGGTGCGCTGGCCGCACTGCGGGCAGCGGTATTTGCGCGGCGTGTGACCGGCCGTGCGGCGGTCGAGTGAGTAACGGTGTGGT
>CAKUKR010000070.1 GCA_934663645.1 uncultured Muribaculaceae bacterium
TGCAAAGTTACACAAATATCTGCAATTACGGCGGGTTTCGGGGAAGTTTTTGCCGATATTTTGCTGATGCAGCGGCGGAGAGGGCGCAAAACAGCAGATGCCAGGTGTAATGCCTGGCATCTGTATATAGGTTTTGTAGACTGTTTATGTCTATGCTGTGTGCTGTGCCGGACGAAAAACGCTGACAGCACTGTGGCTGTGCATCAGACGAACTTCGCGAAGTCTGTCTGTGACATGTCGCCGGTCTCCATGAATGTCTGGTGGAGCGCAAAGGCTGCACGCAGGTCGTGGTGGATATGGCCGCCGTTCTTTGCTGCGAGTTTCAGGTAGTCCCACATCATCTCCTTGTACATCGGGTGTACGCAGTTTTCGATGATGGTCTCGGCACGCTGCATCGGGTCTTTGCCGCGCAGGTCGGCTACGCCCTGTTCGGTTGCGAGTATCTTGACTGAGTGCTCGGAGTGGTCGATGTGTGACGCCATGGGTACGATTGCTGAAATCTTGCCGCCCTTCTGTATTGAGGGGCATGAGAAGATGCTCAGGTATGCGTTGCGCGAGAAGTCTGCAGAGCCGCCGATGCCGTTCATCATCTTCGTGCCGAGGACGTGAGTTGAGTTGACGTTGCCGTAGATGTCGAACTCGAGGGCGGTGTTCATTGCGATGAGGCCGAGACGGCGCACAACTTCGGGGTGGTTGGAGATTTCACCGGGGCGCATGAGTATCTTGTCGCGGAAGAAGTCGATGTTCTCCATGAAGTGAGACATGGCATCGTCGGAGAATGTGAGCGCGCATGTACTTGCGAAGCTGCACTTGCCCTCCTCCATGAGGTGCATCACAGCGTCCTGGATAACCTCGGTGTACATCTCGAAGTGAGGCACGTGCGGATTCTCGCCGAGGCCGTAGAGGACAGCGTTAGCCACGTTGCCGACGCCGGACTGTACGGGGAGGAACTCCTTGGGGAGCTTGCCGAGTTTCAGCTCTTCAGCGAGGAAGTTGCTGAGGTTGTCGCCGATGCGCTGAGAAATCTCGTCAGGGGCGGTGAAGGGCTTGATGCTCTCCGAGGCGTTGGAGGGGACGACGCCGATGATTTTCTTGGGGTCGATCTTGACTACAGTGGAGCCTATGCGGTCGCTGGGCTTGTAGATAGGTATCTCGCGGCGATGCGGGGGGTCCTGGAGCATGAAGTTGTCGTGGAACCCGCGGAACGAGGTCTTGTAGTATGACGAGTATTCGATGATGACCTTCTTGGCCATTTGTGCGATAGTGGGGGTCATTCCGATGCCCGCGCCGAGGATAACCTCGCCGTTGGGCGACATTTCCGTAACCTCGATGATAGCGACATCGATGCCGCCGTAGAATCCGTAGCGGAGGTTCTGGGAGAGGTGGGAGAGGTGGTCATCGAAATAGCTCATGCCTCCGTTGTTAGCCAGAGCGCGAGCGTCGCGCTGTGACTGGTAGGGTGTACGCTTGGCTATGCAGTTGGCGCGTGCGAGTTCGCCGTCAACATGGTCGTTGGTTGAGGCTCCCGTATAGAGGTTGATTTTGAAGGGTTCTCCTTTCTCGTGGAAAGCCCGTGCGCGGTTGGCGAGGGCTACGCTTACAACTTTGGGAGTGCCGGATGCTGTGAACCCGGAAAACCCGACCGTGTCGCCATTATTGATGTGACTGGCGGCCTCTTCGGCTGTAATAAAAGGGATGCTCATTTGTGACGTATAGATTTTAATGGTAATTTTGCACAAAAGTACAAATTCTATTCGACATACAAGTGGTATGAGGACATTTTTTTTGCCGAGAAACGATAAAAACAGCACTGCCGAGCTGAAAGTGCGCATAGAAACCTATGGCTGTCAGATGAATGTGGCAGATTCGGAGGTGATTGCGTCGATGATGTCTGTGGCTGGCTACGACCTCACTGAGGACGACGGCGAGGCATCTGCAGTGATGATAAATACGTGCAGCATCCGCGACAACGCGGAGCAGAAAATCTACCATCGCCTGGCGTACTGGAACGCTCTGCGCCGCAAGTCGGGCCGCCGCATCATCATCGGTGTGGTGGGCTGCATGGCTGAGCGGCTGAAGCGCCGCCTCGTGGAGGAGCATGGCGTTGACCTGGTTGCCGGGCCTGATGCCTATATGGAGATACCGCAGCTTGTTGCCGCTGCCGAGGCTGGCGAGGAGGCTGTCAATGTTGAGCTTTCGACTACGGAGACGTACCGCGACATCATTCCGCGCCGCATCGCCGGCGGTGTGAGCGGGTTCATATCCATCATGCGCGGCTGCAACAATTTCTGCACCTACTGCATAGTGCCGTATACACGCGGACGAGAGCGCAGCCGCGAGCCTAAAAGCATATTGTCTGAACTTGCCGACCTGCGGTCGCGAGGCTACCGCGAGGCTGTGCTGCTGGGGCAGAACGTGAACAGCTACCGCTATGAGGGCGGTGACGGCGAGGCTGTCGATTTCCCGGCGTTGCTGGCTATGACGGCGGAGGCTGCACCGGATATGCGCATACGCTTCACCACGTCGCACCCCAAGGACATGAGCGACGAGACGCTGCGTGTGATAGCCGCGCATGACAACCTGGCCCGCCACATCCACCTGCCAGTGCAGAGTGGCAGCAACGCGGTGCTTAAGGCGATGAACCGCAAGTACACCCGGGAGTGGTATCTCGACCGTGTGGCGGCGATACGCCGCATACTTCCTGATGCCGGCATATCGACTGACATGTTCACCGGCTTCTCTGGCGAGACGGAGGAGGATTTCGAGCAGACGCTGTCGCTGATGCGCGAGGTGGGCTTCGACTCGGCGTTCATGTTCAAATATTCTGAACGCCCCGGCACGTATGCCTCCAAGCACTTGCCTGACAATATTCCTGACGAGGTGAAGACAGAGCGGCTGAACCGCATGATTGCTCTGCAGAACGAGCTGTCGCTGGCATCCAACCGCCGCGACGTGGGGCGTGAGTTTGAGGTGCTGGTTGAGGGCGTGTCAAAGCGCAGCAGCGAGGAGCTGTTCGGCCGCACGTCGCAGAACAAGGTTGTGGTCTTCGCTCGCGGCAACCGCAAGGCGGGCGACATGGCGCGTGTGCGTGTCACAGACGCTTCGTCGGCAACGCTGCGCGGCGAGGAGATAACTGGTAGCGAGGGACTCTGATGGGATTTGCAAGATATAAGCAGGAGTACAAGTCGCTGTTCCGTCTGGGGCTTCCGGTGCTTGTCACACAAGTGTGTGTCATCACGGTCAGTTTCGCGGACACTCTCATGGTGGGTGCGTACGGCCTTGACGAGCTTGCAGCCTCGGCATTCGTCAACTCGCTGTTCCTGGTGGTGCTGGTGATGCTGATGGGCTTCGCCGGCGGCATCACTCCGCTCATCGGGGCGTTGTTCAGCCGTGGCGATGACTTTGCCATAGGGCATACGCTGAGGGCTTCGCTGAAGCTCAATTTTCTGATAGCGGCAGTGTTTACTGCGATTATGGGTGCGCTGTACTTTTTCATTGACCGTATGGGGCAGCCCGAGGAGCTGATGCCGTTGATACGGCCGTACTACCTTGTGGTGCTTGCCACGATCATCCCGTCTGCAATGTTCAACGCCTGTCAGCAGACTGCCAACGGCACTACCGACACGGCCTCGCCGATGTGGGTGATACTCGGTGCCAACGTGATGAACATCATCGGCAATTATATGCTGATATTCGGCAAGTTCGGCATGCCCGAGCTTGGGCTGACGGGCGCGGGCATAAGCACTCTTGTCGCCCGTGTGGCAGCGGCGCTGGCACTGTTCGGCATAGTGTCGTGCAGCCGCCGTTATTCGCATTACCGTGAGGGGCTTATGTCGTCAGAGCCGTGCGGCAAGCGTATGCGCACAGTCTGGCGCACGTCATATCCGGTCATGTTCCAGTCTGGCGTTGAGTGTCTGCTGTGGTCGTTAGGCGCGGTGGTCTGCGGATGGTTTGACAAGGTGCAGCTCGCAGCCTACCAGGTGGTCAACACGATAGGGCAGCTCGGGTTCATGATATACATGAGTTTCGGCGTGGCAGTGTCTGTGCGCGTAGCAAACAGTATGGGGCGCAACGACATCGCTGGCATACGCCATACTACGGCTGCCGGGCTTCACATCACGTTGGCGCTCGCCACTGTCGCCTCTGCGGTGTTCTTCCTGTTCGGCGGCGACATGATAGGCCTGTTCAACGACAGCGGGGACGTGATAGCCTCCGGCGGTGCGCTGATAGTGCCGCTGATACTCTACCAGTATTGCGACGCGGTGCAGCTGACGTATGCCAACGCGCAGCGCGGAACAGCAGAGGCGCGCCCGCTGATGTGGGCAGGGATAATCAGCTATCTGCTCGTCGGCATCCCGGTAATGCTTCTGCTCGCTGTGTCGTTTGGCATGGGCAATGTGGGTGTCTATTACAGTTTCTCGGTGGCATTGCTGTTTGCAGCATTGCTGTTGCGATATTGGTTTGGCAAGACTTTGCGTCTGCATGAAGCCCGGATTGTCAGATGAAGTTGTTTGGTAATAGATTGTGTGCCAGTGTGTTATGTACATTGTTGACAGTTAAGACACTTTAAGACGGAAAATTATGCCTTGTCGTCGAAAACTTCTTACTTTGCAGTCATTTAACTTATCACTGACAGTATGGGCAAAATCATAGCGATAGCCAACCAGAAAGGAGGTGTGGGCAAGACCACAACGGCGTTCAATCTGGGTTCGTGTCTGGCGGCTGAAGGGAAGCGGGTCTTGCTGGTCGATGCCGACCCGCAGGCAAACGCCACTTCGGGCATGGGCATAGACCCCGCGTCGTCTGAAGCGTCAATTTACGAGTGTCTCGTTGACGACTACCCTGTTGCGGCTACAGCACAGCCTACCTGTGTCGAGGGTCTGAAGATAGTGGCTTCGCGCATCGATCTGGTGGGAGCGGAGGTGGAACTGATGCAGCGGCGCGAGCGCGAGCGCATTCTGGAGAAGATACTCGCCCCGGTGCGTGACGACTATGACTTTATACTGATAGACTGCAGCCCCTCGCTGGGACTGATAACCGTCAACGCGCTTACGGCAGCCGACTCGGTGATAATCCCCGTACAGGCGGAGTATTTTGCGCTCGAGGGCATCTCGCAGCTGCTCAACACTATACGCATCATCAAGTCGCGCCTTAGCCCGAAACTGGAAATCGAGGGCTTTCTGCTGACGATGTACGACGCGCGCCTGCGCCTCGCCAACCAGATATACGAGGAGCTGAAAGGTCATTTCGGAGAGATGGTGTTCAACACGGTGATACCGCGCAACATCAAGTTGTCGGAATCGCCGAGCCACGGCCTGCCGATCATCCTGTACGATGCCGACAGCCGCGGCTCGATAGCCTATATGCAGTTGGCACGTGAACTGATGGTACGCAACAAGCGTCAGGCCTCAGGCGACAAAAACAAACAGACTGGTAAATGAACAAGAAACGCAATGCCCTGGGGCGCGGCCTCGATTCGCTCATCTCTATGAGCGAGATACGCACTGACGGGTCAACAGCAATAAGTGAGATAGAAGTCTCGCGCATCTCGCCCAACCCCGACCAGCCGCGCACGACCTTCAGCGAGGAGGCTCTGCGCGAACTGGCGGACAGCATCCGCGAGCTGGGCATCATACAGCCGCTGTCGCTGCGCAAGGTGAGCGACAGCGAGTACCAGATCATCGCTGGCGAGCGTCGTTGGCGTGCTGCACGCATGGCCGGGCTCACATCCGTGCCGGCGTATGTGCGTACAGCCTCCGACCTTGAAATCACTGAGATGGCTCTCATCGAGAATATCCAGCGCGAAGACCTGAACGCCATCGAAATCGCCCTCGCGTTCAACAAGCTGATTGAGACATACCATCTGACGCAGGAACGCCTGTCAGAGCGGCTGGGAAAGAACCGCGCTACCATATCCAATCATTTGCGGCTGCTGAAGCTGCCGGCCGAGATACAGCTCGGGCTGCGTGACCGCCGCCTAGACATGGGGCACGCCCGCGCCCTCCTCTCTGTGGCTGACCCCAAAATGCAGCTCAAGCTCTATAACCATATCCTGCGTGAGGGACTGTCGGTGCGCCGTGTTGAGGAACTCGCCAAGGAGATGAACGAGGCTTTGGAGCGCGGCGAGAGGCCCGACCTGAAAAAGAGCAAGGCTGCCAACGAAAACGCATCGCATGAATACGACTTCTTCCGCCGTGAGCTGGAGAAGGTCTTCCCTACGCCCGTGAAGTTCAGCCGCAAGGCCGACGGCAAGGGGTGCATCACTCTCAAGTTTGACAACGACGACGAGCTGCAACGGCTCGTGCAAATGTTTGAGCGACTGAAATGAACGATATGGGGAACTGCAGAAGGACAGGGGCAATGACACGGTGGCAACGCATAGCGGTGTCACTGCTGTGCGCTGTCATGCTCTTTCCCCACGACCTGTGCGCTGCTGTTGCCAATTCATCTTGCGCACAGTCTCCCGAGACAGAGGTGACTGAAGCAGACTTAACGCCTAAACCCATAGATGAGCTGCCCGAGGGTGCGGCGAACACTGAAGCGCAGGACTCTGTGCTGAACGTGGTGGTAGACGAGAATTCCCCTTACGGGCTGGACGGCAAGATACCCTTCAACCCCGAGCCGAACCGGGCAGTGTGGCTGTCAGCCCTCTTCCCCGGGCTGGGGCAGATATACAACCGCCGATACTGGAAGCTCCCTATAATCGTAGGCGGCTTCATGGGGCTGGGGTATGCCACCTCGTGGAACAACAAACAGTTTCAGGACTACAGCCAGGGATACCGGGACCTGCTCGACGCAGACCCGACTACGAACAGCTACATGAACTTCTTCCCTCCGAACACTTCGGAGGCCGACCTGGACCAGACATGGCTGACGCAGACCATGAAGAGCCGGAAGGACTATTACCGCCGCAACCGCGACCTGTGCATCATCTGCCTCGTGGGGCTGTACCTGCTCTGCATGGTAGATGCGTATGTCGATGCCTCGCTCGCCCATTTCGACATTTCTCCCTCGCTGTCAATGGACTTGCAGCCAGCGATGATGCTCACTCCAGACCGCAACGTCGCTGTGGGATTGAACTGGGCGTTCAATTTCTGAGCCTGTAAGGACAAAAGCATACCCGACTGTCCCCGGGAATGGGGCAGGACATGACAGAAACGAGTGTTTAACGACGGGACCGGCCGTCGCCGCTGTCGTTGCGGCGGCAATCCGTGAGCATCAGAGTGTGTGCGCGGCGGTCTCACAAAAACGACTAAGCATGAAAAAAGGACTGCTGATACTGGCTGCGGCGGCTGCGATGCTGTTTGCAAGCCCGGCACAGGCACAGAAGAAGTCGAGCGTGCTCGACATAAAGCAGAGCATCACCGATGATGCCATAGTGTTCCCCGAGAGTTTCGAGGCCGATACACAGGCCATGCTCGAAGGGTGGTACATGAAGAACTATACAGCCACGGACGACCGCTACCGCACCGCTCCTGATGTGAACGTGAGCGACGAGGTGATCATCGAGCGGCTCAAGAACATACCCACGGTCATCGAGCTGCCGTTCAACCAGGTAGTGCGCAAATACATAGACCGCTACACCAAGAGCGGCCGCAAACTTGTCACGGTATGCCTCGGGCTCGGCAACTATTACCTGCCCATAATAGAGCAGGCTCTCGAAGCCGAGGGGCTGCCTCTGGAGCTGAAATACCTCCCCATGATTGAGTCGGCGTTCAACCCCAACGCAGTCTCGCGTTCCGGCGCTACTGGGCTGTGGCAGTTCATGCTCTCGGCAGCCAAGGGGTATGACATGGAGGTGTCGTCGCTCGTCGATGAACGCCGCGACCCCTTCGAGTCGTCCAAGAAGGGCGCGAAGCTCCTCAAAGACCTCTACAACACATACGGCAAATGGGATCTCGCAATCGCCGCTTACAACTGCGGCCCGGGCAATGTGAACAAGGCCATACGACGTGCCGGCGGTGACCCGGCACAGCATGACTTCTGGTCTATATACAACTATCTCCCGAAGGAGACACGCGGGTATTTCCCGATGTTCATCGCCGCAAACTACATCATGACATACTATCAGGACCACAACATAAGCCCGGTAGTGCCCACAAAACCGCTGGTGACAGACACTGTGGCTGTCAACACGCGCATCAACCTGAACCAGATTTCCCATGTGCTTGACATACCGATGGACGAGCTGCGGCTGCTCAACCCGCAGTTCCGCGCCGATATAATACCGGGCAACAGCCAGCGCCGATATATGCTCATTCTCCCGTCCCGCCAGATTTCGGCATACATCATGAGCGAGCAGGAGATAATGAATTATGACGCAGCCAAATATGCCCGCCGTGCTGTGGCTGACCCTGGTTCACTGCCCAAGGAAAGCGACCTTGCGGACAATGGCTCGCCTGATCAGGCTCCGGCTGAACAGCCGGCCAACGTGAACGACGACTTGCTTGCCATGGAGCCGGAAAACGACGACACTGACGACGATTACCGCAAGATGCGCGAGACATCACAGCGCAAGGAGCAGGAAGCGCGCCAGCGTCACCAGTCGTCGCAGACTCCTCCCCCTGCCACTACCAACGCCGCGGGGCAGACCATCCACAAGGTTGCTGCAGGCGAATCGCTGCAGTCCATTGCCGAAATGTACCAGATTTCGCAAGACCAGCTGAAACTGTGGAACAACCTCAAGCGCAACAGCGTGCGTGTGGGACAGCAGCTGATAGTCAGGACCAACTCGTCCGTTCAGTCGGGCAGCTCCCGCCAGCGCAGCCAGTCCAGCAAGTCTGTTTCGTCGTCAGACAATGCGCAGACAGCTCCCTCGCCAGCGGCAAAGCCGGCTCGCAAGAGCCAGCAGTCAGCCTCGTCAGCGGCAGCGACATCTGGCAAGGGCAAGAAAGCGGATGCCGCAACTGCCGACAGTGGTAAGACAAAGGTGAAGAAGAACTCCAAGAAGAACGCGGAAGAAACAAAATCTGCCGGCAAGAAGGACAAGAATAAATCTCGCAACAGGAAGAAAGCGGCTAAAGCCAAGCCCACGACCCACGAGGTGAAGAACGGCGAGAGCCTCGAGAAGATAGCCAAGCGACACGGCGTGACCGTAGACGAGATCCGCAAGGCCAACAAAATCAAGGGCGATATAATACACGCCGGCGATGACCTGAAGATACCCGCCAAGTCAAAATCGGCAAAGGCCGCAAAGTCGGGCAAGAAGAACAAGAAGGCTGACAAGGCTTCCAAGTCCTCGAAGTCGTCCAAATCCAGCAAGTCCAAGAAAAAGAAAAAATAAGCACTGTCTACTTGCATGGGGATGCCGGCAAACTGCATTGCGGTGAGCGGCATCCCTGCTTGCATAATCACCCGGAGCCATGGAATTTGACGACGATTACCTCCAGAGAGACCGCTACTACCGCGAGAACATACTCGGTGACGGTGACGAATATGAAGGGGATTATGGCGACATGGAAGAGCAAGGCTACGATGCGATAGCCGATGACGACGTGTACGACAACGCCCCGCAAATCGGCTGTACGCCGAATATGTTTGGCGACAGCCGGTTTGATGAGGGGCAAAGTGACGAGGCCACCGCGATGCAGCGTGTATGGCACGACTACCATGTCCTCGGGTATGCCGATGACGACGGCGATGACCGCGCCGCCAAGTCCCGCCAGGCCGCCCTCCAAGACCGCACGGAACCGTCCGGGGAAATCAGGTTTCAGCCGATGTCAAAGAAATACCGCGAGATGTCTGCCCAGAGGCTGAAAGAGCAGGAAAAGCAGGAAGCCGCGAGGATAATCCGCGCCAACCGCGCTGTCTGCATAGCCGTTGCAGCCGCTGTTATCATCTCCCTGCTCCTAATCCTTATGATCCTTATGTAACGGCAGCGAGGGGGCATCAATCTGATGATGCCCCCTCGCTTCGTACAGAAAGTGGGACTCGAACCCACACAGCCGATAAAGGCCAAAGGATTTTAAGTCCTTCGTGTCTACCATTCCACCATTTCTGCGCGTAAAATAGTAACTCGGTGCAAATGTAGTCATTTTTCGCGAAATACACAAATGCCTCAGCACTGCCAGTCGGGCGGAAGCGGCTGTCCTATGACTATTCTGTACACACCGTCATGGTATCTTACGCCCTCACATTCTGCCATATACGGTTCGGTTAGCACATTCGTCACCAAGCCGTCAGTGACGGTGACAGTCGCTATCGTCATCGTGTATTTGTGAGCTGAACCAGCTGCATCCACTACAACAATAGTGCGGGCAAGGTGTTTTTGCGTGTAGCTGTCCGCGGCCCTCATCTCGCAATCCTCAATCCGCCGGGGCGGCGTGTCGGTTCTGCTTTCTCTGGTGCGCCCTTGCTCTCGGGCTTGGCTCCTATCGGTTTTCCGACTGGCTCAATATGGCTCGGCTCTCCCGGCTGCGGCTCGTCAAACGGGTTGTCCACTGTCGCCGCGCTCTTGGCGGCAGCTCCAGCATCGCCTGCCTTGCGCGGACCGCGATAGTCCGTCTGCTGCATATACAGGTTGTATGTCTCCATGGCGAGGGGCTGGTGTGTCAGTGAAATGCTGTCCATCCACACCGGCAGCATAGCGCGGTTGTCAACCCTCATGATGCCGTAAATGCGGCTGACAGTGCGTGATGAGTCTGATTGGAGCGAGATTTCGAGACGGCGGCCGCCGCTGTTGCGGCGCATTATATATGACGTGCCGCCCTCCTTGTAGTCCACGCCCATGGTGATCTGCACCGGCATGTCTCGCGACAGACGCAGCATCCATTTCAGTCTCTCACCGCGCGGCAGGTCAGAAACCGGCACGGAAAAGGTCAGAGCGTCCTGGGATGACAGCTGCGACAGGTATGCCATCGGCGAATAAGGCCACAGCGACCCGGCGGCGTCCTGCGAATTGTTGCTCACCGAGGCCAGCAGCTTCTTCTGCCTCCGGTCTAGCCGCTTGCCGACCTCCTCGTACAGCTTGGAGTAGTTCTCGAGGTTATGCCCATACCACTGCAGCGACTGGTCCAGCTCCTCCTGCGTCACCCCATGCTTCTCCAGCACGGCAAGCCGCAACACGTTGCGAGCCGAATCCGACCGGTATTCCAGATTGTTCTCGGCATAAGCATCTGCCAGTTGCAAATCAGCAATCAGGTCTGCCATCTTCCCCTCTGAAAGGTGGTCTTCTCCCGAACAGGCGGTCACTGCAAGTGCCGTCAGCACAGCAGGGACACACAGTCGTGTCAGCCGGTTCACTTTCCCTCGTGAGAAGCGGTGTCCTTGGCACCCTTGACTTTCTTGCCGAACAGCAGCAACAACGCCCGGTCAGCATCGCGGCGGTAGAAGAGTATCAGCACGGCTACGCCCACGCAGATGCTCGCGTCGGCAAAGTTGAATATGTAACTGAAAAACTCGAAGTCTGTTCCTCCCACCCACGGCAGCCATTCGGGCAGCGTACACTCAAACAGAGGGAAATAGAACATATCGACCACTCGGCCGTAGAACCACGGCGCATAGCCGTCGCCGGGGAACGCTTGCGCCACCTCGGGAGGCATCGGATTGTTGAATATCTGGCCGTAGAACACGCAGTCGAAGATGTTGCCGGCAGCGCCGGCGCATATCAGCGCGACTGTCACGAGAAAGCCGGCACGCAGACCATCAGCGCGGCACAGTCGTCGCAATGCCGTGAATATCAGTGCAACAACCGCAATACGCCCCAGCGTGAGCGCAATTTTCGGTATGAAGTTCATCCCCATGGCCATGCCCGAGTTCTCGATAAACTTGATGTGCATCCACGGCAGCACCTCGACATCCTCGCCCATGTAGAAATGGGTCTTGACATATATTTTTATCACCTGGTCCACTATCAGAATCAAGGCCATGACGGCGCAGAGCAGTCCCAGTCTGTGGAACGCGCGGCTGCTTTTATCGGCTAATCTGTTCACGTCTTTGTTCGTATTGGTCAGTAACGGTTTGTGCGGCAAGCGTCATTTGCCCTTTGCTTCAATCGACAGAGTGGCATGCGGCACGGCACGCAGACGCTCCTTAGGAATCAGCTTGCCAGTGACGCGGCAGATGCCGTATGTCTTGTTGTCAATGCGCTGGAGTGCGCCCTCGAGCTTGCGTATGAACTGAAGCTGTCTGTCGGCAAGCCGCTTTATCTCGACATTGCGGGCATAATCCACACCCGCGTCCGTTGAGTTGGTTATTGCCATAACCTCGTCAGAGGCACTGTTGTCAACAGCCGACCCGACAAGGTCATTGTATTCCTGACGCGCCTTTTCCAGCTTTGTCGTCACAATAGCACGGAACTCCTCGAGCTCCTCATCAGAATATCGTTTCTTAGTGTCGTCGCTCATGATAACTGCATTTGTAGAAGGCCCGTAAGCCTGTTCCAACAGCTTTATTGTCGCCCATCCGTAGCATTTCTGGAGGCGGCTCATATAAAGCCCACAAAGTTAGATAATTCCCCCGTATTCTGCAACACCGCCCCCGAAATAATGCTTGTGCGCAAAACTACCAGGGGCTGCGCGGCAAGGCACAGCCCCTGGAATATGCGGTATTCGGCATCGTCGTTAGTCTGCCTTACGCCTCCGCTCCGTCAGCCTTTGATTGGCGTGCGGCAGCACGACATACGGTGTCAATTCAAGCGCTGGTATGACGTTGTTCCGTCCTTATCTGACAGAACCAGTTCGTTGTCATCCACCTTCACGATTTTGTAATCGTTGGGTGTCAAGAAATCGCTTTTGAGTTCGGGCATTACATCGGCTGCGAAGTTTTGTTTGTACTGATTTGCAAGTTGTTGCAAGTCCGGGTCATTGGGGTGGGACAGTTCCATGCCGGCAAAGTTGATGCTTGCGTCCGAGTACTTTTCATACAATCTGCCGTCCTTGATTTCCCATGTACCTGTAGATGAGAATTTGTATTTGAGGATTACAGAGTACTCATCATACAGGCTGATGACGTATTGGAACGTTCCGGTCGAGTTGGTTTTTTTGTCTGCCTCGTATGTGCAGGTTTCATCTGCCATGACTCTGAGTGTTATGCCGTCATCGATCACTTCGGCAGTATCCTGTGCATCTGTGGCAGCAGAGTACCATTTCCCGACGATTTTTCGCTCCTGCTCGCTTTTGAACAGGTTGCAGCTCGTCATCACCACGGCGACGAGCGAGAGCATCAGAATGCCCAGTGTAGTTTTTCTCATGATTGAAAGATTTTATTTCGGTTTTGTGAAGTGTTGGTTTCCGCTGGCTTCTAACGCTTGAGGCAGAGACGGCGGAATACAGCGTTATGTCACGGCATATTGCCGCCATGTCTGACGGCTGTTGAATCCGGCGGAGTCCAGTTGATTAATTTGTCGGCTTTTCGGTTGTGTTCATGCTCCTTGTTGATGCACTTAGAC
>CAKUKR010000071.1 GCA_934663645.1 uncultured Muribaculaceae bacterium
GAAAAGAACCAGAATGTGATGTTGCACAAGACCAAGGCAACTGACTACATAAAGGTTTGCCATGAGCGTCTCCGCAATTATAATTAATGAACAGATGAGTGCAATCGACTATGACCTGAAGAAGATAACGTCATTCGCTTTTGACGTTGACGGGGTGCTTTCCCCTTCCACAATTCCCCTCGGCCGCGACGGCATACCTCGCCGCATGGTCAACATCAAGGACGGGTATGCCTTGCAGCTCGCCGTCAAGAGGGGGTACAAGATAGTCATCATCACCGGATGCACCGAGGAGGCTGTCCGTGTGCGGTTCAGCGCGTTGGGCATCAGCGACATTTACCTGGGTTCATCGATGAAGCTGCCGGTGCTGACTCGCTGGATGGAGGACAACGGCGTGTCCGCGGAGGAAATCATCTATATGGGCGATGACATACCGGACTTGCAGGCTATGCGCCATGCAGGGCTGCCGTGCGCTCCTCAAGATGCAGCCGCCGAAGCTCGTATGACCGCACGCTATGTATCCCGCTTTTCAGGCGGCTACGGCTGTGTGCGTGACATCATTGAGCAAGTGATGAAGGCGCAGGGCAACTGGCTCGACAGTGCCGACGCTTTTGGTTGGTGATATGCACAATGCGGTGACGGCCTGTGCCGTTATCTTATAGTTATAACCTAATAACCATGCTTGAGAACCTGCGAAAATACAAGATACTGCTGGGCAGCAAGTCGCCGCGCCGCCGCGAGTTGCTCGCCAAGTTGCGCATTCCGTTTAATGTAGTGGCTATAAGCAACCTGGAGGAGTCTTATCCGCCGACTCTGAGGGCTGTAGATGTGCCGGAGTACCTGTCGTTGCAGAAGGCTTCGGCTTACAGGGACACAATCAAGGACGACGAGATGGTGATAACGGCTGACACTGTGGTGATACTTGACGGCAAGATTTACGGCAAGCCGCACAGCATTGAGGAGGCAGTGGAGATGCTGATGACCCTTTCCGGCAGGACGCACCAAGTGGTGACAGGCGTAACTGTCTCAACGTGTGAGCGGACTGTGTCGTTTTCATGCACTACCGACGTGGAGTTTGCCGAATTGGCTCGTGAGGATGCGGTCTATTATGTAGATACATACCACCCTCTCGACAAGGCGGGCGCATACGGCATACAGGAGTGGATAGGCTGTGTGGCGGTGCTGGCCATCTACGGCAGCTACTACAACGTCATGGGATTGCCAGTCCACCAGCTCTATGAAGTCCTCAAGACTTTCTGAATATGGTGATAATCGGGGAGTGTCAAAAATTATTTGCCGTTTTTCGATATATTCTTTTGCCGATGAGAAAAAGTTGACTAACTTTGCAGGTGCAAGATGCCTCGCATCCGACAACTATGAGAATAACAAAATCAATACATAGAATAAACTGTAAAAAGATGTTCAAAAAATTAGTCAGCGTGACTATGGCTCTCTTGGGAGTCTTCAGTCTATACGCTCAGAGTCCGATGCCGGAGAATCCCAATGTCAAGCACGGGACTCTCCCCAATGGGATGAATTATTACATCCTTCACAACGAAGAGCCGAAGCAGCGCGCCAATTTCTATATCGCGCAGAAGGTCGGCAGTACCCTCGAGGCACCCGACCAGCTCGGTCTGGCCCACTTCCTCGAGCACATGGCTTTCAACGGGACGGAACATTATCCCGGCAAGGCCATGCTCAACTATCTCCAGTCAAAGGGTATCCGCTTTGGTGCTGACATCAACGCCTACACCTCGTTTGACGAGACTGTCTACAACATCAACAACGTGCCTACTACTGACGTGGCACTCATGGACAGCGTCCTGCTTGCCCTCCATGACTGGAGCTGCGCCATCTCTCTCGAGACTGACGAAATCAATGCAGAGCGCAACATAATCCAGGAGGAGTGGCGTTCGCGCAACAACGCTCAGACACGCCAGTACAACGCCATGCTGCCGCAGATTTACGACGAGTACCAGTACCGCCAGATGCCTATCGGCACTATGGAGGTGGTGATGAACTTCGACCCCGATGTGCTGCGTGCTTACTACCACAAGTGGTATCGTCCGGACCAGCAGGGCATTGTCATCGTCGGCGACTTTGACGCTGCCGAGATGGAAAAGAAGGTGGTCGCCATGTTCACACCCATCGAGATGCCCGCAAACGCTGCCCCGCGTGAGTACCCGCAGGTAAGCGATAACAAGGAGCCTATATACTTCGCATTCCAGGACAAGGAGCTTACCAACTCTCGCGTCACCCTGTCGTTCAAATCCGACAAGACTCCTTTTGACCAGCGTAACACTGTTGAAGGCTATATGGGAGACAATTTGTTCCCGAACATTGTCAGCCAGCTTATCAACAACCGCCTCGACGAGTTCTCCAAGGACGCAAGCTGCAAGTATGCCGCTGCTGTCGTTTATTTCGGCGACTTCTATGTTTCCAAGACCAAGGATGCATTCAACATCATCGTGATTCCCAAGGATGATGTCAAGGGCGCGTTTGAGCAGGGCATGGAAATCGTTGCCCGCGCTTGCAAGACCGGTTTCACCGCTTCAGAGCTTGATCGCGTGAAAGAGGAAATCAAATCTGCATACGAGAAGCAGTACAACGAGCGTAACAACACCAAGAGCGACGCTCTCGGTCAGGAACTCATCCGCCACTTCATTGACAATGAACCTGCTCCCGGCATTGAAATTGAGAAGCAGATTGTCGATATGTTCTTGCCGCAGCTGACTGTCGATGTCATAAATGGCATCATCAAGGATGTCATGACCCCGGAAAACCAGGTGTTGGTGGTAAGCGCCCCCGAGTCGTTCAGCCTCCCCACGAAGGAGGAGATGCTCGGTGTGGTCAACGATGCCATGACTCGTGAATATGAGGCATACGTTGACGAGGTAATTACAGATCCCCTCATAACCAAATACAACAAGGCCGGCAAGGTGAAATCCGTTAAGGAGAACAGCCAGTTTGGCGCAACAGAGTACACCCTCAGCAACGGCGTTAAGGTAATCGTCAAGCCGACTGACTTCAAGTCTGACGAAATACAGCTCGTTGCTGTCCGCGACGGCGGCAAGCAGATCTACAGCACTTCTCAGGCTGACAACGTCCAGCTCCTCGAATCTGCATACGAGACTGCCAAGAAGGGCAACTTCGACAACAAGACAATGACCAAGTACCTCGCTGGCAAGACAGTTTCCTTGGGTTACTCAATGGGTTCATACACTGACGTGCTTCAGGGCAAGTCAAGCGTCAAGGACTTTGAGACAATGCTCGACATGGTATATGCTTCATTCTGCCAGCTCGGCGACGACAAGGCTGCATACGACGCTGATGCTTCAAGCTCACGTGCTATGCTCGCCAACCAGGAGAAGAACCCGATGTTCACTTTCCAGAAGAAGCAGGTTAACACCCTGTACAACAACCCGCTGGTGGACATCATCAGCACTGACAACATCGACAAGGCTTCCTACCCGCAGATGATGACTATGCTCCGCAATGTCTTCGCAAACGCTGCTGACTATACTTTCATCATCGTCGGCAATGTAAATCAGGAGACCCTCCAGCCGATGCTCGAGAAGTATGTCGCATCTCTTCCCTCCAAGGGCAAGGCTGTCGCTCCCAAGGCTGTCACCCAGATGGGTGCAGTTAAAGGCATCGTTGACGAGGCCTTTGACCAGACAATGCAGACACCCTTGACCGTGGTGTTCGACTGCTACAACGGCATGATGAACTATTCTGTTGCATCTGACGTTATGGTTGACATCTTCGGTGACATATTAAGCAACGTGTTCACTGAGACTATCCGTGAGGAAGAGGGCGGCAGCTACTCTCCATACGCATACGCTTATTTCAATGTAAATGAAAACCGCTGGAATCTCGTTGAGGTAATCCAGACCAACGCCGAGATGCGTGACAAGGTTATGGCTCGCGCAAACGAGGAGACGCTCAAGCTGATGAAGAACGGTGCAAATGCTGACCAGTTCAACAAGGTTCGTGAGGCTGCCCTCAAGCAGTTTGAGATCAATGAGCGCACAAACAGCTATTGGGTCAACGGCTTGATGAGAAATGTCCGTGGCATTGACACAATGACTGGCCGCCGCGCCGCTATCGAGAACCTCACGCTCGAGCAGTTCAACGCATTCATCAACACACTCTGGAACGGCGAAAACCGCGTCAAGGTGGTTATGACAGGCGTTGAAGAAGGCAAGTAAGCCGACACGTCCCCGTTCCCTCCTTGGGACGGCATGATATGAAGAGAGGAAATCCCGCGACAGGGGTTTCCTCTCTTGCAATATACACATGACTAAGCGTTAATTATTGCCAACAGGCGGCAGCGGCGTAATGAAGGGCTTTGATATGAGGGAAAAATACGCTATATTTGCACTACCTTTCCTCGACTGGCGCATTGACGATAATTGCATGCAGATTATCAGTCAGCAGCAGATGCCGCAGCAGGCACGTTTCCCTGGATTGTCATCATGCGTCTTTTACAGCCCAATAGAAAAAAGACAACACGATGATAAATAAATGGAACTATGAGCCGCTGACCCACACGCAGACAGAGAATGTCGAGGTGTTGCGCCGTTATTGCAGCGACTGCCCGCCGATGGCGGAGCTGCTCGTGCGCCGGGGCGTGACCACGCCGCAGGAGGCTGACGGATATTTCTCCCCCTCGATAAATGACCTGCATGACCCATTCCTGATGCGTGACATGGACAAGGCGGTCAACCGCCTGAACCGTGCCATGGGTGCGAAGGAACGCATTATGGTGTTCGGCGACTATGATGTGGACGGAACGACTGCCGTCGCCTTGGTATACAAGTACCTCCAGAATTATTACAGCAACATCGAGTACTATATCCCAACGCGGTACGAGGACGGATACGGCATCTCGCGCAAGAGCATCGACTATGCTGCCGAAAACGATGTCAAGCTGATCATCATACTCGATTGCGGCATCAAGGCCAACGACGAAATACGCTACGCCCGCGAAAAAGGCATCGACTTCATCATCTGTGACCACCACATGCCCGACGAGGAGTTGCCCGAGGCGGTGGCGATACTCAATCCAAAAATCCCAGGCAACACTTACCCCTGCAAGCACCTGAGCGGCTGCGGAGTGGGCTTCAAGTTCATGCAGGCTTTCGCACGCAGCAACGGACTCTCAAACCACAACGAGCTCGAGTCACTGCTCGACCTCGTGGCTGTCAGCATAGCCGCCGACCTTGTGCCGATAGTGGGGGAGAACCGTGTAATGGCATACCATGGACTGCGCCGCCTGAACTCCAACCCGAATCTCGGCCTGCGCAGCATAATACGCCTGTGCAAGCTTACCAACAAGAACATCACCATCAGCGACGTGATATTCAAGATTGGCCCGCGCATCAACGCTTCAGGACGTATGCAGAGCGGAATGGAGACGGTTGACCTGCTCGTAGCCCGTGACCTGCACGACGCTTACGAGAAGGGTAAGGACATAGACCAGTACAATAACGACCGCAAGGAGCTCGACAAGCGCATCACCGAGGAGGCCAACCTGCTCATAGACAAGGATCTGGAACTGGAGCAGGGCAGGCGTTCCATTGTCATCTACAATCCCAGCTGGCACAAGGGCATAATCGGCATCGTCGCTTCGCGCCTTACCGAACTGTATTACAAGCCCGTAGTGGTGCTTACAGGGAGCGACGACGGCATAGCGACAGGCTCGTCGCGCTCGGTGCGCAATTTCGACATATACGCGGCTGTCAACTCGACCCGCGACCTGCTGGAAAATTTCGGCGGCCACCCGTATGCCGTCGGCCTCTCGCTGCGCGAGGAGAACATCCCCGAGTTCAGCCGCCGCTTTGACGAGTATGTCTCCGAACACATTCACCCGAGCCAGCTCTCGCCGCAGATTGACATCGACGCCGAGATCACATTTGCCGACATCACCCCGGAGTTCATGGGGGCGTTGAAGAAGTTTGAGCCTTACGGCCCTGGCAACCAGAAGCCGGTTTTCCTGACACGCAATGTCATCGACTTCGGCACAAGCCGCCTCGTAGGCAAGAAGCTGGAGCATATCAAGCTCGAACTCGAGGACGACAGCACGAGCCGCGTCATGAACGCTATTGCATTTAATATGGCGCAGTATTTTGAGCAGATACACGCCCACAAGCCTATCGACATCTGCTATACCATAGAGCAGACCAAGCGTGGGGCGAAAGGGGACAAGATACAGCTGATGATAAAGGATATCCACCTGTCAGGGACGCGTTGAGCCGCCTTGTGACAAACACTCCTCACAGACCGCTTCGCAATGGGAAATCCGGCTGACACCCCCTCGCGTGTCCTCGCTGATACGCTGAAACGCTACTGGGGCTACGACACGTTCCGCGAGCTGCAGCTGGAAATCATGCTCTCTACGCTGCGCTGCGAGGACACGTTGGCTCTTATGCCCACCGGCGGCGGCAAGTCTGTCTGTTTTCAGGTGCCGGGGCTTGTCCTCGGCGGCACGACGGTTGTCGTAACGCCGTTGGTTTCGCTGATGAAAGACCAGGTGGACAACCTCAAGATGCGTCACATCAAAGCTGTCTACCTGCACGCCGGCATGACCTCGCGCGAAATACGCATCGCGTGGGAACACATAACAAACGGCAACTGCAAGTTCCTCTATATATCTCCGGAGCGGCTGCAGAACGACAGGTTCTGCGCCGAGCTGAAACGCCTCGACATACGCCTCATTGTGGTGGACGAGGCTCACTGCATATCGCAGTGGGGCTATGACTTCCGCCCTTCCTACCTGCGCATAGCCAAGCTGCGCAAGCTGATACCGCACGCGCCCGTCCTCGCCCTCACGGCTACCGCCACGCCGGCAGTGGCCGAAGACATCTGCGATAAGCTGATGTTTCGCCACCACAACATCATGCGCCGCAGTTTTGTCCGCTCCAACATCAGCTACGTAGTCCGCCGCACCCAAGAGAAGCAGTCTATGCTGCTGCGCATACTCTCACGCACCTCTGGCTCGGCAATAGTATATGTCCGCAGCCGCCGTCGCACGCGCACCGTTGCCGAGTACCTGCAGTCCATGGGCATTGATGCCGTGCATTTTCACGCCGGGCTGTCGTTTGAGGAGAAGGAGCAGCGCCAGAACCGCTGGAAGCAAGGGGCGGTCAGGGTAATGGTTGCCACCAACGCTTTCGGCATGGGCATCGACAAGCCCGATGTCCGCGTGGTGATACACTACGGCATGCCCCCCTCACTTGAGGAATATTATCAGGAGGCCGGACGTGCCGGACGCGACGGCAAGCCGGCATACGCCGTCATACTCGCCGGCATCAAGGACATCGAACGCCTCAAAGCAAGCGTTGACGAGATGTTCCCGCCCAAGAAGGACATCAAACGCATATACCAGCTGGTATGCACATTCCTCAACGTCAGCCTCGATGAGGGCTACGAGAAGTTCTGCCCCTTTGACATCGACAAATTCTGCGAGACATTCGGCTACAAACGCCGCATGGTGCTTGCTGCGCTCAAAATACTCGGCAACTCTGGCTATCTCACATATACCGAGGAGGGAGAGACGCGCTCGCGCCTCATGATAATCATGGACCGCAACGAACTGTACGGCATACAGGTTTCTGCCGAGGCCAATCGCTTGCTTTCCACCATGCTGCGCACATACACCGGGCTGTTCACCGAATACGTGTTCATCAGCGAGAACGAACTCGCCTCGCGCATGGGCATGGATACCCGGCTGGTGCATGAGCTTCTGCTCGAGCTGAGCCGCGCCAAGGTGATACACTATGTGCCGCAGAACCGGTTGCCGCACATCTTTTTCGACACAGCCCGCGAGGACTCGCCAAATGTCATGATTTCAAGGGCCGCATACGAGCTGCGGCGCGATGTCGTGAAAAAACGGGTCAACGCCATGATAGGCTATGTGACATACACCGGCGGCTGCCGTGTCCGCAAGATGCTCGCATACTTCGGCGAAACAGAATCCGAGCCCTGCGGCAAGTGCGACATCTGCCGCGACAACAAGAAACGCCCGGGCAACCAGCGGCAACAGCAGCTCGAACTGATAGACGCGATATACAACTACATCAAGACCGCCTCCGCACCGGTGACGATACGCGAAGTGCGCCGCCGCTTCACCGACAACCAGCAGACCGCCGATGCCGTGCGTTTCCTGTGCCGCGAACGCTATGTGACCCTCAGCGACGACACCCTCTCCATGACAAAATGACCTCCTTTCACCTCTGCGCCTCTTCCGCATCATTAGGTTGCTGGTTGATATTTTGCAGTGTCGTGGATTATTTGTAATTTTGCCAAGGGTTGTCAAAAACAGGCAAGGACAAAGCGATGTATGCTATCGGACAAATACTGAAAGAGATACGCGAGGAGAGGGGTGTCCCGATGCAGTCTGTGCAGGAACGCTCCGGAATAGACCCGGCGCAGTTGAGCCGAATCGAAAACGGACACAGGCTGCCTACGGCACAGCAGTTGAAAACGCTTTCGAGAATATACGGGTTTGACGAGCGGCGGCTCCTCGTGCAGCGTGAGAGCGACCGTATATTGAAGACGCTGGAGTATCCCGAACTCGCGACAGAAGTGATGCAGGTCGCAGAAGCGAAGATACAGTACGGCGAGCAATACCTCTCCTTGTTTCAGGAGACGATTTTTCTGCAACCTGTCAGCCTTGAGAGCCGGCGGTACATAGGCAGCAAGGCAAAATTGTCCGACTGGATAATGAAAACCATACGCGCCCATGCGCCCGAAGCACGCACATTCTGTGACATATTTGCAGGCACGGGGACAATAGCCCGCCGAGCGGCAGAAGTCTATGACAAGGTAATCATCAACGATTTCCTGTTTTCAAACAACATCATATACCGTGGGTTTTTCAGCCCCGGCGAGTGGGACAGGCAAAAGCTGTATGACATCATTTCCGCATACAATGCCATTGACCCCACGCTGCTGGCGGACAATTATTTCTCGGAGAATTACGGCGGCAAGTTCTACGAATACAACCTTTCCAAGCAGATAGGGCATATCCGTCAGGACATTGAGGATATGCGCCCTGAACTGACTGAAAAGGAGTATTGCATATTGCTTGCTACGCTCATATACAACATCGACAGGCTTGCCAACACCGTCGGGCATTTTGACGCTTACATCAAGAAGCCGATAAAGCCGCAGCCCCTGCGTATGCGCCTGATAGACGCGCAGTGCTTTGACAATGTCGAAATATTCCGCCGCGACGCAAACGAGCTTGCACGCAGTGTCAAGGCAGACATCGTGTACATGGACCCGCCATACAACTCACGTCAGTACTGCCGGTTCTATCATCTCTACGAGACACTGGTCAAGTGGGACAAGCCGCAGCTTTACGGCGTGGCTCTCAAGCCCGCGCCGGAGAACATGAGCCGCTACTGCACAAGCAAGGCTGTGGATTCATTTGCGGACTTGGTCGCCAACGTCGATGCCAGGTATTTGGCAGTGTCATACAACAACACCTACCACTCCAAGAGCAAGTCGTCGGAGAACAAGATACGGCTGGAGGACATAAGGCGCATCCTTGAGATGTGCGGGCAGACAACCGTGTACGAACATCGCCACGCGGCGTTCAATACGGGCAAGACCGAGTTTGCCGACCACAAGGAATTGCTATTCATAACAGAAGTAGATGCAGAGAGAAAACGTCAATCGTTCGCCCCTCTTTTACGTTGGGGATAAGTACAAGCTGATACGTGAGATACGGACACATTTTCCTCCTCGCATCCGGCAGTTTGTCGAGCCGTTTGTCGGAGGTGGGTCTGTATTCCTGAATGTAGAAGCCGGCAAATATATGCTCAACGACTTGGACGCTAATGTTATAGGCATCCACAAGTATCTGTGCACACAGGTCGGACATGAGGGCGAGTTCTATGCGAGAATGTTTGACGTGATCGATGAGTATGGGCTGTCATGTTCGTACAGGCGTGATGATGTGCCGCAGGAGCTGAAAGAAACCTTCAAGAAGACGTATTTCGCGAAATACAACAAGGAGAACTTCAACCGGCTCAAGTCAGACTACAACCGTATGCACCATGACGATATGCTGTATTTGTACATACTGCTTATCTATGGTTTCAACCGCATGTTGCGTTTCAACAGCAAAGGGGATTACAACCTGCCTGTCGGCAATGTCGATTTCAACGGCAACACATACAATGCCCTTAAAGGTTATTTCCGTGAAGTCGAAACCAAGCGACCTGAGTGGAGCAACATGGACTTCCGCTCTTTTCTTGACACTGTAGAGCTGAATGGCGAAGACTTGGTATACCTTGACCCTCCATACCTCATCACATTCAGCGAGTACAACAAGTATTGGAATGAACAGACAGAGCGGGATTTGCTGGCAATTCTTGACGCGCTGTCAGACCGGGGCGTCAGGTTTGCCATTTCCAATGTTACACATTACAAGGGGCGTGAGAACAAGATATTTATCGAATGGTCACGAAAATACGACACGCACCCTGTCAAGAGCAATTACATCAGTTACCACGACAATACGGTCAAACGTTTCAACGAAGTTCTGATAACAAATTATTGATATGAGCAAACCTGGATATAAACCGCTTCTGTACACAACGACTATTCGCAATCCCGAGCGATACAAAGATTTCATGCACATACTCAAGCGCTATGACGGGAAAGAGTTGAATGACAAAACTATAGAGAGTTTTGAGTGTGACCTTTTCAAGGTCGGGCTTTATCGTCCCATGCTTCAGCCGGCATCAGTGCAACGGAAATGGGCATCTTCCAAGTCCGGGGAGTTTGCAGACCAGCCCCTGACCGATGAAGAGGCGGTGCAGATCTACACAATGAACGACCCCAACAGCAACAATGGCATCAAAGGCCACAAGGAGGCCGGATTCCCGAAAGGATGGCCGAGCCGCTTTGACACCCAGTTCAAACTGATGAAAGCACTCGGTTTTGTTTACTACAAGATGAACGAGCCGATAAGGTTTTCGCAGACCGGCGATTACCTTGCGGCAAGTGTTGAGATTGTTGCAGAAGACGGCAGTGTCTCGCGTGAGGTGGTTCATCCTGAATATGAGCAAATGGCATTTATGCAAGCATTTGCCAAGCAACAACGGTGCAATCCGTTCATCCGCGAACTCAATGACAACATTCCGCTCATCCTGCTTTTGCAGGTCATAAAGCTGCTAGACAATGACCCGCAATTCAACAGCTGCGGCATTTCGTATAAGGAAATTCCGTTGCTGCTGTTCTGGAAGGACAATGACGCAGAAGCGCTCTGCCGTCGAATAAAGCAGCTCCGTTCAGAGTACGGCTACAACCCCTCTGACGAGGTAATACAGGATATATGTGTGGATGAAATACTCGGCGGGTTCAAGAAATTCAAACTGAAATCCATAGTTGCGGAATATCCAGACGATTTCGTCCGCAAGATGCGCATGACTGGGCTTGTGTCTTTCAGAGGCGGCGGACGCTTCATCGACATCAACCATAACGAGGACTGCAAGATCAACTATATAATCGGGGCATACTCCCAATATGAGAAATATCAGACCGAAATGGCGTATTTTGAGTATATGTCGGCAGTTGACGAAAAGCTGTTCTCCCTGCATGCTGCGGAGATGCCCAAAACAGTCGCAGCAGAGAAGCTGTCTGAGTTGGTCACAGATTACCCTTGGGAGACCATTAAGACCGAGCTTAACAATCTCGCGAAGAAAAAAGCGTCCAAGCATGATGTTCTGCGCTTCATTGCCGCTCCGGCACGGTTGGAGTTTCTGACCGCACTGGCCATCAAGTCGCAGCTGCCAGAAGTGACTGTCATTCCCAATTACACGTGCGATGACGAGGGCTTGCCTACGTCAACAGCCCGAGGCAACGTCGGCGACATAGAGTGCTATGAACGCCAGAACGGCGTGCTGGTGGAAGTGACCATGGCAGAAGGACGGCAGCAGACTGTCATGGAGGTATGGCCCATTGAGCGGCATCTGTCAGACTTTCTGCATAAGGTTGAGCCAGGCGATGCCCAGTGCATCTTTGTCGCACCGACTATATATGGCGACACGGAACGACAGATAAGTTTCGTCCGCTATGACAGCGGGCTGACGATACGGCCTTACCGGATTGAAGACTTTGTAGGGTATATGGAACAGGCTTCGGGCATATTTCGCTTGCCGCTTGAATCTACAAGAGAAAATTATCGCTGAAATGCTTGTGTGTCCCGGATATTATTGCTAATTTTGTACCCGATTTGTGGCACATCCTGTAAAGTCGCTGAAAATGATGCACTTGGCGATGATATGAGAACTGAGATGGCGGCCTCAATTCGAATGAGTTTATAATTTAGAAAAATTAAAAACAACAGCCATGTCGAAAATTTGTCAGATAACAGGCAGAAAATCACAGGTGGGAAACAATGTCTCCCACTCCAAACGCCGCACAAAACGCAGATTTCACGTAAATCTGCACCGCAAGAAATTCTACTGGGTAGAGCAGGATATGTGGATTGAGCTCCGCGTCAGCGCACACGCTCTCCGCACAATCAACAAAATCGGCCTCAACGCAGCCCTCAAACGCGCTGAAAAGCAAGGTCACCTCGATTTCAAAGACATCGTAATCGTTTCCCTCTAATCCAACACACCCAGAACTATGGCAAAGAAAGCAAAAGGCAACAGAGTGCAGGTCATTCTGGAATGCACAGAACATAAGGCAAGCGGTATGCCCGGTATGTCTCGTTACATCACCACCAAGAACCGCAAGAACACCACAGAGCGTCTCGAGTTGAAGAAATACAACCCGATTCTGAAGAAAATGACCATCCACAAAGAAATCAAATAAGGAATAAGCCATGGCAAAAAAAACCGTCGCGTCTCTTCAGAAAGGTGAAGGACGCACCTACAGCAAAATCATCAAAATGGAGAAGTCTCCTAAGACCGGCGCTTATGTCTTCAAAGAGGAGATGGTGCCCAACGATGCAGTTCAGGCAGCCCTGAAGTAAGATTCCCCCCACACAATACGATATACAAGAGGATGTGCCAATCATGGCGCATCCTCTGTTTTATGCACTTATTCTGGCTTGCCTCGAGTGCTAAGCCATTATTTCGCGAGGTTTCTCATCATGTATCACTATTTGCTCCACCCTCGCGCTAATTTCGCAGCGTAAACATCAAACAA
>CAKUKR010000072.1 GCA_934663645.1 uncultured Muribaculaceae bacterium
ACATTCTTCATTCCGCTGCAAAGGTAGTCAAATTTCGGACAGTAAATGATGTTTTGTATGTTTTTCTGTACGTAATTTGCAGCTTTTGCGGCGGCGAGGCAGGAACACGACAAAAAGCAGGGAGCGGAAACCGCTCCCTGCCGTCGTTTTGCATCACACTAAAATCCTTTGTTCACAGATGCACGCGAGGTGTTTTTCAGATGCGTACCTTGCGGCCCTCCACGATGTAGATGCCTCCTGCGAGTTCTACTGCGGTCTTGCCTTCCTGTGCGTCAACGGTTGCGACGTTGCGTCCTGCGATGTCGTATACACGGACTGTGCGGGCCTCGCCTGTGTTCTCGATGACGAGCTGGCCGTGTGTGCCGTATACGCGGAGCGTGTTGTCAGCGTTGACAGTCTCAACCACGTTGGTCTCCTTGAAGTCCTCGGGCATGTTGTAGCCGGCCAGCAGGACAGCCCATGTATTGCTGGGAGCGTTGACAGTGAGGTCTCCGAGCAGCTCGAAGGGTGCGGAGGAGGCAGTGTTGCGGCCGCGGGCGGTGATGTAGATTGTCGCGTCTGTGGGGTCGTATGCGATAGTCTGGCAAGTAGGCATCTGGCCTCCCTTGACGAGGGTCCATTCAGTTGTCGGGTCGGAAACGAGAGTTTCGGCGTCGTATGTGCGCATGAACACGCCTACGGTCCCGTTCATAGCGTATCCGAACACGTACACCTTGTCAGTGTGCTGCTCGTTCTGCACAGCCTTGAAGTAGCCGCAGAGAGCGGAGTAGCCTGCGCCGAGGGTAGTCGGGTATGATTCGCGGCTTGTCACGCCCTTGATCCATGCGCCGGTAGCAGCGTCAAACTTGCAGATGAAGCCTTCGCGGACGCTGGGGGTGGCAGCTGTAGAGGTGAAAGACTTGTCTTCGCCGGCAGAGATTATGCCGTCAAACATTCCGGTGAACCAGAGGGTGTTGCCCACCTTGGTGATGCCACAGTACTGGAAGCCCATCTTGCCGCCGATTTTCTCGCCCTTGAGGGGAGTCACCCAGTTGGCGGTCAGGTCGGCGTTCATGGAGAATAGGATAGGGGAGAAGTCGCCGGCGAGAGTGAAAGACTTGCCGCCGAAGTTCATCTTCACGCCGTCGCCGTTGATGAGGCCCTGGCCGTAGAGGCAGCCGTCTTTCCACTCGAGGCGGTCGATTTTCTCGCTTGAGGGCATGCCGCTTTCGATGGCAGACACTGCGCTTGAGTTGTACGAGCCGTCATTGCCGTTCAGCTTGATGATGTACATGTCGCCGGCAGATGACTGTGAGTCGGCAGACCAGCAGCTGTCGTCGTGCAGGGCGAGGACAACAGGACGGCCTGAAGTCGGGATTGTCATGTTTGCGCGGAAGTTGCCGGCGATGTATACGTTGTCGAAATCATCGACTGCGGTGCCGGTAACCGAGATAGCGTCGGAGTAGAAAGTATCTGACGCCTCGTCCTTAAAGCGGTCAGTCTGGATGAATTTCACCCAGAGGAGGTCGCCGTCAGCGGAGAGGCGGCCTATCATAATTTGGTAGAAGCGGCGCAGGTCGTTGTCGTTGTGGTTCCAAGTGTAGGTGTGTGTCTGGTTCTTGCCGTCCACGAGAGTGACGTCGTTCCAGAGGTATTCGCCGCTGCCGCCGTCGTCGGTGTTGCGCAGTTTGGCTGTGAATATCACGCCGCCGTCGGAGGTAGCCACCACTTCGCCCTGGTTGTTGTAGTAGTCGCAAGTGGTGGAGTTCATCTTCCACAGAAGGTTGCCCTGCTTGTCAGTCTTCATGATGCAGAGGTTGTTGTTCTGGCTTGTCCCGTTGGGATCGTAGTCGGCCCCCTGGAAAAGCACGTTTTGTCCGAAATAGATGTCTCGGATGTCGTGCTTCGTGCCGCCGAGGAGGTGCCAGTAGATGTTGCCGTCGGCAGAGATGGCGTTTGACTGAGCCTGGTCGCCGGCAGTGGTAGCGCTGTCGAATGTGGTGCCCCACACGGCCTGCGGCGCGGTCAGTTCAGCCCCTGCGGAGAGTATTGACCCGCAGAGGGCGATGATGCTGAAAATGGTAGACTTTTTCATGTCTCGTATGCAGTTGATTTATGTTTTTATTTCACGCTGCAAAATTACGGCTATCGGCGGTGCGAAAAAATACCGCAAATGCGGTAAAAACGGGGTGCGGAATACCACATTCGCGGTATTGACCTGCCGCTGGCGCGGAGCTAACTTTGCACTCACAAAATATAAGGTACATACACCCCTGACTTTCCAGGAAATGAAGCATATTAAGAAGACAACAACCTTGGGTTTGGCGGTACTGGCTCTCATCGCGATGCGGGCCAGTATGCCTGCCGGTCACGCCGCGACGGTCAGTGACCGGCAGGCAACGCCTTCTGACAGCATCGCCGTGGACAGCATCGGCAGGAAGACGGAGAAGAAGCAGCCGAAGCAGCGGCGCGAGGAACGACACAAAGAGACGCAGCTCGACGAGGTGGTGGTGACGGCCCGTGAGGGCGACGGCCTGACGGCCTCGTCGCGAATAGACCGCTCGGCGATGACGCACCTGCAACCGACGAGCTTCACCGACCTGCTCGAGCTTGTCCCTGGCAACATATCGAAGAACCCCGCCATGGGCGAGGCCAACCTCATCACCATACGCGAGACCGGCACGCTGGGCGCGACTGGGCAGAAGGTGCAGAACGAGGACTATGACATCTCTTCGCTCGGCACGCTGTTCATGGTGGACGGCGCACCGGTCAACGGCGACGCGAATATGCAGGGCGTAGGCACATCCACCTCGGGCGACGCTCCCTCGGCAGCACGCAACATCACCAACAAGGGCGTGGATATGCGCACCATATCGACCGACAACATCGAGAGCGTCGAGATAGTGCGCGGCATCCCCTCGGCAGAGTACGGCAACCTGACCTCTGGCCTCGTCAAGATAAGCCGCATACGGAGCGCGACCCCGTTCACAGCCCGCTTCAAGGCTGACGAGTACAGCAAGCTCTTCTCTGCAGGCAAGGGCGTGTCGATAGGGAGGTTCGACCATGTGCTCAACCTCGACCTGACATATCTCGACTCTAAGGTTGACCCGCGGGACAATCTGGAGAACTACAAGCGGCTCACTGGCTCGGCGCGTATGGCAATGAAATTCCAGAGCGACCGCGCCGGCATAGACTGGAACTACGGACTGGACTACACCGGCTCTTTCGACAACGCGAAGACCGACCCTGACCTTAATTACAACAAGATAGACGAATACAAGTCAAGTTACAACCGCATCGCGTTCACGTCCGACCTCGACATCTCGCTATTCTCCAATGCCTTCTTCAACAACATCGACGTGAACACGTCTGCAAGCTATCAGGTTGACCGCCTGGAGCGTCACAAGCAGGTCGCGCCGCAGCGTGCGTCGGTAGCCCCCACGTCGATGCAGCCAGGCGTAAACCCCGGCGAGTACCTGCTGGGCGAGTACATCGCCGACTATGAGAGCGACGGCCGCCCGTTCAACCTCTTTGTCAAGGGAAAGGCTTCGGGCCAGCGCAAGACATGGTCGCTGACACACAAGTATATGGTCGGCGGCGAGTGGACGCTGTCGAAGAATTTCGGCCACGGCCAGATATACGACCTGCGCCGCCCTCTGGCTGCCGCTTGGACTTCGCGCCCGCGCGACTTCCGCGACATCCCCGCGCTCAATGTCCTGTCGTTCTTCATCGAGGATGAGGCCTCGATGCCGATAGGGGGAAATATGCTTACCATGCGCTTCGGCCTGCGCTCGATACAGCTGCCTGGGCTGTCGAGCAAGTATTACCTTGCCAACCGCCCGTACCTCGACCCTCGCTTCAACGCCAAGTGGACGTTTGCCGGCATCCCCGCCAAGGGCGGCGACATGGTGTTCGCCCTCTCAGGCGGCATAGGCCTGACCACCAAGATGCCTACGCTCGACTACCTGTTCCCGCAGGAGAGCTATGCGGACATCATCCAGCTCAACTACTATGACATCAACAAGCCGCGGGAGAACAGCCTCATCAGCCTGATGACATACGTCAACGATGCTGTCAACTACGACCTGAAGGCGGCACGCAACCTGAAATGGGAGGTTACGGCCTCGCTGCACTGGCGCGGCAACAGCCTCAACGTGACCTATTTCCAGGAGAACATGAACTCGGGCTTCCGCTACTCGCCGGTGTATGCTCCGTATGCCTACCGCAAGTATGACGCTTCGGGCGTCATCTCCTCGCAGCTCTCCGCGCCGCCGGTGCTCGACGAGCTGCCGTTTACCGACGAGCGTGTGCTGCGCAGCTACCGCCGCGCTACCAACGGCACACGCATATTCAAGCGAGGCATCGAGTTTACCGCCTCGAGCGAGCGGTGGAAGCTGCTGCACTCCAAACTGACGATTACCGGCGCATGGTTCAAGACCACTTACAGCAACTCGCAGATGCTGTTCTCCGAAGTGTCGGATGTCATCAACGGCGCGGCTGTGAGCGACCGCTATGTGGGCCTGTATGACTACCGCGACGGTCGTGTGACCGAGCAGGTCAACACCAATTTCATGATTGACACGCAGATACCGCGCTGGGGACTCATCTTCACAACCACGCTGCAATGCATGTGGTGGGTCAAGACCACGCGCTTACCCCTAGACGGCCGCCCGGTGCAGTATCTCGACGCTGCCGACGGCGAAATGCACCCATACGATGCCGCTGCCGAGAATGACCCGGCTCTGCGCTACCTCGTCAAGACCTACAACGGCGACACCTTCAAGACCGTCAAGGTGCCTTTTGCTGCATACCTCAACCTGAAGGCGACCAAAAGAATTGGCGACCATGTCAAGATAGCCCTCTTCGTCAACCGCATCATAGACTGGCTTCCCGACTACCGCGCCAACGGCCTGCTGATACGCCGTGCCTCAAACGCATATTTCGGCATGGAGCTGAACCTCTCCATCTGACCTCAAACCTGTGAAATAAACGATACACCTATATGAATATCAGAACACTACTCATCGCGATTGCGACTTTTGCCACAGCTCTGCTGACGAGCTGTGACGAACACCTCGACGCTCCCGACAGCGGCGCGGCCGTGACCCTGCAGCTCAACTGGGGCGACACCGAACAGCCAGACAACATCACGGACGGCATAGTGACGTTCAAGAACATCAACACGGGGCAGGTGACGACCTTCGCCCTCGACACCGAGAGCATCTCCGTCGCCCCCGGCCTGTACGACATCTCACTGACCGCCGCTGCTGCCCTCCCCAACGGCGGCTCGGCGGAGGTGAAGGCGTTCCGCCAGTCGGTGACCATAACCGCCGGCGATAACGCTGTGGAACTCTCGCCGTTCTGCACTATAAACTCCGACGACTTCATCATCTCCGAAATATTCTTCACCGGCACGCTCCAGCCCTCTGGCAACCAGTATTACGGCGACGACTACATCAAGATATACAACAACACCGACCATGTGCTGTACGCCGACGGACTGACCATATTCGAGTCGAAGTTCACCACTACGCAGAAGTTTGACTATTCGCCGGACATCATGGGCGAGGCGATGACCGTACATGCCCTCTACACTATCCCCGGAAGCGGCAAGGAGCATCCCGTCAACCCCGGCGAGTACCTGCTGATAGCCGACACCGGCATTGACCATACGGTCATCAACCCCAACTCTTTCGACCTCTCCAATGCCGACTTCGAGTGGTATGACATATCTACAAAGCCGGCGCATACCGACATCGACTCGCAGACAGTGCCAAACCTTGACAAGTGGTATTGCTACACGCTGTCATTCTTCGTGCTGCACAACCGTGGCTTCCGCGCATACGGCATCGCCCGAATCCCCATTGACAAGGACGAGTACCTGAAAGACTACTGGTACTCATACGACTATACTATCGTCGTGCCGGCCGGCACATTCCCCATGTCGCAGTCGGCGTACAAGCTCCCCAACAAGTGGATAGTCGATGTGGTCAACTGCTCGGTGGCTGCCGAATACGAGTGGAACGTGTCCGACCCGAGCCTCGACATGGGCTGGACCAACTGCGGCACTATCGACCACGACAAGACGCGCTATTTCCACGCTGTGCGCCGCAAGCTCGCCGGATTCTCCGCGACCGGCACGCCGGTTTTCCAGGACACCAACAACTCTACTGAGGACTTCAACGCTATGGTGACCCCCTCCGAGATAGAGCGCCAGGGCACAGCCAAGGACATCAACGGCACTCCCTGTACCGTGCAGACCTACGACGGTATTGTGCCCATTGAAAAGAACGGAAAATGAGGTTAGGCATCTTGACATACACGCTGTTGGCAGCCGCCCCCATGTTTGCGGCGACGGCCGCCGACTCGCTCACTGTGGCGCAGAAGTCTGCGGCGGAGGCAACGGGGTTTGCCGGCTTTGCCGCGCTTCCGTTCACCAACCCTGCTGTCCGCCCCTTGCAGCGCGGCTATTCGTACTCGCAAGCGCGGCTGGGCTACAGCTCGCAGCTGCAGACACGCGCCGCCACGATAGAGAAGGGGAGAGGCGAGCAGAAAGGCTTCTTCGCTGCCGATGCCTTCATCCATTCCGGCAGCTCGACGGTGTGGGGCAGCGCGGCATACCACAACGGCCGCATCCTGGGCATGAACCTCTGCGAGTCGCCAGACTACGACAAGGTGTACCCATACGTCATTGCAGACACCATTGGCGGCAACCAGTCGGTCGAGCGGTACATATTCTCCGGAGGCTATGCCCACAGCGGCGATAATGTGTCGTGGGGCGTGTCGCTCGGATATGTCGCCGGACTGTACTACCGCCAGGTAGATCCGCGTCCCAAGACCATTTCAGGGCAGCTGAACATCGCCGCCGGCGTGACGTTCCGCATCGGGGGCTATGACCTCGGTCCTGCATTCCTGTTTGAACGCTACCGCCAGTCTACGAGCATCTCCTTTGTAAGCGAAATGGGCGACTCCAAGCTGTACCACCTCACGGGCCTCGGCACTGATTATGCGCGTTTCGCCGGCAGCGGCGCGAATGTGTTCAGCGATGGCTATACATACACCCTCGGCGCAGATCTTTACCCCCGCAGGGGTTCGGGCGCGTTTGCCTCGGCACGCTTCTCGCTTATGGCCATGCGACATGTGGTGTCTGACCTCAACAAGCTCCCGCTGGGCAATGTCAACCACCGCGCCGCTGATTTCCAGGCTGGATATGTGTACGCCTCCGACAGCCGCTGGCGGTGGAAGGCCTTGGCAGAGGGCGGCATATACCGCCGCCACGGCAAGGAGAACCTGTTCGGCGACGCGACTTCCGGCTCTTATCCCCAGATAGGCTCGCGTCTGGCGTTTGCTGACAATGCCTGGCGGCTGGCAGCCGGCGGCGTGGCGGAGTATTCCGCAGGCAGATGCCGCTTGGCTCTCACGCCGAAAGTCGGCTTCCAGCACCGCCTGATGTCCTATATATCCGGACGCGAATGGCTGCAGGACGGCATGACGGTATCGGCCGACTTCTCCATGGCGTGGACTCCGGCGCAGAGGTGGGTGTACAAGTTCCGCCTTGCCGGCATGCTGTACGACCCCACATCCTCCGGCCTGAAATTAGGCACTGTAGGCAGCGACCGCGAATCGCAGCTGTTTGCCGCCGCCCTGAAAGAGGACTTCCGCAACGCCACCTGCACGCGCCGTACGCTAACCGCCTCACTTGCGGGCGAGTATGCTTTCAGCGCAAAGTATGCCGTAGGCATCGACGTGACATACCGCCATGAGAATTATGCCAGCGGCGTGATCGGCAACGGCATTGAGGCTGCTGTTAGTTTTATTTTTTGATATACAATACATTACTGATACATGAAACATCGCATAACATCATTGCTGTGGATACTCCTGGCGGTCATCGCCGGGTTTCCGGCATGCGCCGCCGACACGAATGTCGTGAGCGGCAAGCTCCCCAATGGGCTGACATACTACATCTACCACAACGAGTCGCCAGCCGGCCGCGCTGACTTCTTCCTGTCGCGTGGCGTGGGGTCGATAGTAGAGCGTGAGGACGAGCGCGGGCTGGCGCATTTCCTCGAGCATCTCGCCTTCAACGGCACCAAGCATTTCCCGGGCAACTCGCTGATTGGGTGGCTCGAGTCGATTGGGGTGAAGTTTGGCGAGAACCTGAACGCTTTCACCTCCGTAGACCAGACTGTCTACAACATCTGCAAAGTGCCTACGGCTCGCGAGTCTGCCCTCGACAGCTGTCTGCTCATCTTGCGCGACTGGAGCAGCGACATCACCCTCGCCGACGAGGACATCGATGCCGAGCGCGGCGTGATAAAAGGGGAGTGGCGGCACCGCAATTCCGCCTCCAACAGGCTCTTGCAGCGTGCCGCCCCGCGCATCTACGGCTCGTCGCTATACGGCCAGCGTCTCCCGATGGGACTGATGAGCGTGGTCGAGACATTCCCCCCACAGCGGCTGCGCGATTTCTACAACCGCAACTACACGCCTGACACCGAAGCCATTATCGTGGTCGGCGACATCGACGTGAAGAAGATGGAGAAGAAAATCCGCAAGATGTTCGGCAATATCAAGAAGGCAAAGACCCCTGTCGTGGCAGACCGCAGCATCGCGACCGGAATGCCGTTCATGGCTGTGGCTGAAGCCGACCCGGAGCAGACTACGGAGATGGTGCAGCTGTTCTTCAAGCACCCTGCTGTCGAGGGATTGACAGACGCGCAGGAGGCTCGCGCCGAACTGGTGTCAAGCCTCTTGACGGCGATGCTCGTCGAGCGGTTTGACCGCCTCGAGCTGCAGCCAGATGCCCCTGCAACAAACATCGGTGTGGGCGACACGCGCTTCCTCATCTCCGAGCCTATGCGCACCCTGCTGGTGCGCGGCGCGGTGCGCAAGGGGAACGCCCCCAAAGCTGTCGCTGCCTTTTATTCCGAAATCAAACGCGCCCGCGACTTTGGCTTCTCAGCAGCTGAGTTTGACGAGGCCCGCAAGCAGTTGGCAGAAGACCTTGCCACAACGCTCGAGAAGAACCGCGACCGCAGCAACACCGTCATTGCCCGCTCACTCTCCAAAGCGTTCCTGAAGGGCGAAACCCTCAATACGCCGCAGGAGGAGCATGACCTGCGCGTCTCGCAGCTCGACAACATCACCCTCGATGAGGTTGTGGCATACCTGCGCAGCATCGTCAATACCGACGGCACAGACGCGCTTGTGCTGCTTTATACCAACGACGCGGACGCTGCCGGCGAAAAGGGAGAACAGGCGTTGAAGGATGCTTTCTTCTCCGTCAACTCTCTTGCCCTCGAGCCTTATAGCCCCGACGATGCTCCTGTGGAGCTGAAGCTGAATGAACCCGCGCCAGGCAAGGTCGTCAGCGTGGAGGAGAACGGGCCTTTCGGCACCTCCATCGTGACACTCTCCAACGGCCTGAAGGCATACCTGCGCCCGAGCAAGGAGAAACCCGGACAGATATATTTCCGTGGCGTCGGCATGGGCGGCCTTTCGCAGGATTACAGCGAGGCTGACGCCGGCTCGCTCAAGCTCCTCAACGAGGCTGTGGCCGCTTCTGGCGTTGGTGAAATGACCAACTCTGACTTGCGCCGCTTCACACAGGGCAAGGAGTTGAAAGTGTCAGCCATGGTAAGCAACACCGAGGAAACCATCGAGTTCTCCGCCTCTCCAGCAACGCTTGAGGACGCTTTCCGCCTCGCATACCTCAAAGTGACCGACATACGCCGCGACGACAAGGCTTACGCCGCGCTTATGGCCTCCAAGGAGAACTCGCTCGCCAACCGCCGCTTAAACCCCGTGCAGACCATGGGCGACTCGATAACCTGCAACGTGTATTCGCACCACCCCCTCGGCGGCCAGCCCACTGCCGAGATGCTCGCCTCGGTTGACTATGACACTATGCTCCGCATTTACCGCGACCGCTTCGCCGACTTCGCCGATTTCCGCTTCTATGTGGCCGGCGACTTCGACACCGACTCCGTCCTGATGATGCTCGAACGGTATGTGGCTTCGCTTCCCGTGGGCGGACGCATCGAGAAGCCCCGAGACATCGGCTACCGCTTCTCCCACTCGAAGGACGTGAAATTCTCACGCACAATGGAAACGCCTGTCGCTGTCGTCTACCAGTTCCGCCACGCACCGGCTGAATACAACCTGCAGAACGTCATTTGCGCCTCTGCCGTGGGGCAGCTGCTCAAGGCGCGGCTGCTCGCAGACCTGCGCGAGAAACGCGGCTGGACTTACGGCATCACCACACACGGCGCGATAACCGCCGGCATGAACGGCGACGACCCGAGCGAGTTCATGCTCCCCGTATACGTCAAGGTTGACCCCGACCACTATGCCGAGGCTGCGCAGATTATTGACGCGACATTGGCAGACATGGCAGCGGGAGGTATCACGCCGCAGGAGCTCGACAAGGTGAAGGAATACATGCTCAAGTCAGTCGCCGACAGCCGCAAGGACAACGCCTACTGGCTCGTGGTGCTGCGCCAGTACGACAAGACAGGCCTCGACATGGACAGCAGCTACGAGAGCTGCGTCGCCAGCCTGTCGTCGCAGACCATATCCGCGTTCCTCGGCCGGGTGCTTGCCGGAGCGCAGACCCTGCGCCTGACTATGACCCCTAATCAAGAGTAATACATAACTTTTCAATTCCCAATTTGTGAGAGGCGTGCCGCTGATGAGAGTGGCACGCCTCAATCCATTAATATTCCACTCTTTGAAAACGCAGGCGAATTATTCGTCACTAAATCACCGCATTGCATTTCCCGTTTCGCTATTTTGAGGAGAATCTTATCCAGTCGTCGCGGATTATTCGATTTTTATATTTAACTTTGTTGCCTGGATAAACCGCTTTTGTAAATGAAAATTCGTTCTTCTATTTCCGATACGCCGCTGGATCTGCCCGCAAACGATTTCGGCACTGAACAGTATGTGCAGGGGCTTGTGCAGTTCATTTCTCATTCATCCGCCCCTATAACCATCGCTTTGCAGGGCGAATGGGGAAGCGGCAAGACCTCGTTGATGAACCGCCTCTACAACGACCTTTGTGCCGTGGGCAAAGATTTCATCGGGATTAACATCAATACATGGGAGTATTCGATGCTTGCGACTCCAGAGGAAACCGTAGTCAAGATTATCGCTCAGCTCGTGCGCGAAATCTCTGGCTCTGACCCGAAATCCCGGAACGCGACACTCCGAATTTTCAAGTCAATAGTCAATTTCAGTTATAGGGTAGGACGTGAAGCAATGAAGGTAGCCTCGCCTGCCGCAGCAATGCTTGTGGAAGGTGTAGGGATGCCAACCGAACTCGGCGACGGCAACGAAAAAAGCCGCAACGTCACCCTCACAGACTTGAGAGAGGCTCTCACCCAATCAATCGAGGCGATTTGTGACCCCAACGATCCCAAGAAGAAGGATGGAATCGTGATTTTTGTCGATGACCTGGACCGCCTTAACCCTCCGGTGGCTGTTCAGATTCTCGAATTGCTTAAGAATATATTCACTCTAAATCACTGCATTTTCGTTCTCGCAATTGACTACGATGTGGTTGTCAAAGGGCTTGAGCCGAAATTCGGCAAACTCGGTTCTTCCAATGAACGAGAGTTCCGCTCCTTCTTTGACAAAATCATACAGGTGCCCTTCCAGCTGCCGGTCAACAATTATCAGCCAATGGACTTCGTGCTTGACTCTCTTGAGTCAATAGGCTACATTACTCATGTGGAAAGAGGACTTCCAAAGGTCCAGAGCGTCATCGCGAAAGTGGTTGTTTCATCGGCCGGGAAAAATCCCCGCTCTATCAAGCGGCTGATAAACACACTCTCTCTTAATGATTGCATCGCTCGGTGCTGCACCAAAAACGAGAATGACCCGCTTGAGGCCAAATTTATTAATTTCGCCTTTGTCGCCATGCAAGTGTGCTTCCCAAAGATTTATAACATACTTGTTGCCAATCCAGTATTCGAGAAATGGGATACGAGTGTAGCCGCTAAGTTGAATCTGCATTTAGGCTCGGTCAAGGAGGAAGACGAAGAGGTAAACGGCGATGTCATTTTGGATACCCTATGCCGGAAAGATACTTACATCGCGAAAAATCAATACAATATCATCTCATTGTTCAAGGTGATTTCCGATAACATACCTGCCAGTATCGGCGACAAAGAAGAGTATCTCAGAACAATTCTGAAACGTTCGGCATCCACCAGTATCGATCCTACTCCCGAAAAGGTCGAGTTTGACCGCAAGGCGCTCATATACGCTCTGCATGACAACGTTGAGGATTACATCTGTAAAAAGTTGCCCGACCACGGATACAAAAAGAAGAAGAATACCGGCAATGGCGGTTTTTTCATTTATTTGCCGGATGAATCCAGCTTTGAAGTCGTTTTCCAGCCTGAACTGACTGGTGATGAAGACAGAATCGCATTGTCGATATGGCTGAAAACCGAAAATGAACGTCCGGAAAGACTCAAAGGGGTGCCCTTGGAAGAAGTCCTTGAAGATGAAGCTGTTTCGGAGGTTCTAAAGCCCATGAACGAGACAGTCAAGAAATACCGAGAGTTAGGGCTGATTGACGGGAGAACATTTGACGGCGGCAAGAAATGCGACAATATAATTGAGGAGTTCAAATTGCGCAAGGAGGAACTCGGTTGGCATGAATTATACAGCGGCAATCTCGAATTTTGGATAAACCTCAAGTCCCCTTCTGATTTCGAGGAGCCGATTGTCGTTGAAGCCATTGGCGAGCTTGTCATTGCAGCTTACAAGTTGAACTGCAGGGCTTTGGAACTTGCATGACCTTGACAGACAACTGTTAGTCACCAGTTGGGGTTACAGTGACTATTATGGGTTGAGGGCGAAGATTGGCGAGGTAAGTGTCGTTGTCGATGAATACAATGATCTTACGGAGAAGGGGCTGGGAAAAATAAAGGCTGCTATTACATCAGAAGGCAAAACCAACAATATCAAATTTTCGGTAGACTATATCAAGCCAACAGCTGTGGTGCGCCAGTTCTATTAAG
>CAKUKR010000073.1 GCA_934663645.1 uncultured Muribaculaceae bacterium
GAAATTGTTCTACGATGCTATGATGCAGATTATAAACAGTGATAAGCATCTAAATCACGGACTGTATGTCAACTTCCTTGGAAACGATACAGTGCGATTGTTCTCTTTAGAAAGGATATAGCAACAGATAAATGAAGGAAAGATATAGGCAGAGTGGCAACCCTGCAAACGCACAACCGCAATATATACTGGAGAAGAAGACAAGCTGGTATATCACTTGCCAATCTCGCTTGCCACAACGCTTGTAAAGAAAGACGGAATATGGAGACTGCAATAATACTCATAAACGCGATACTGTTTATAAGACTTGTATATCTGCTTCTAAGGAAGAGAGCAAACGATGAAGAGGTGCTTTTGCTTGCTATGTTCGTTGGAATAAGCACGGTGCTGTTCATCTTATATATTGCAGTATTGTAAATAAAGATAAATAGATTTAATTAGATGCTCAACATTAGAAATAAGATTGTACCTTTACACAAACCAAAAGCCAAAACGATATGAAACAACTGATTATGCTCTTAGCCTGTCTTGTCGGACTTGCCGCTAACGCGCAATATCGCAATACTGAAACTCCTGTTGTTCAGATACCAGTAACTGTTCAGGGTGAAATCAACAAGGATTACGCATACGCATACACTCCTGTTGGGTTGTCTCTCAATATAAATCTTGAGTACATCAGAAAAATCGGATTTTCTGATTTTGTCAGTGACTTGAAAGTTGAAAACAGTGGTGGGTATCGTCTTTACAAGGCTCGCAATCCTGAAACTGGAGATGAGTGTTGGATAACCTACAATTATAACAGTGAAGACAAGCCAATGTGTTACGGTGTTGCCTACGTCTTCAAGGACAAGAAGATGATGCCGAAAGATTTCAAGAAAAGAAAAATACACACAGACAACTCTTCCAATGGAGCGAAGAAGTGGAAGAACAGAATCATTATAGCTGGGAATTATACAATGGAAAGAATACTCAAAGGCAAGAAGTTATGCAAACCTTGTGGCGGTGGAATACCAGAGCAACCGATAAGAGTGATTATCGTGAACAAGTAAGGGCTGGATTAACTTCCAGCTCTTTTTTTGTGCCTTCTGGAATTTGTGTAGAGATTACGCATTTGTTCGGAAAACCGCCTTTTTGCGTAAAAATCGGAGGCGTGGGGTTAGCAGCCTTCACTCCCTGAAATAATACTCCCTACCCCTTTTTCTTCTGTCACGCCCCTCTCCTCACTGCTCCTGATGAGAGAGTGGTGAGCCTACTTCACTTTTCGCCGAACAGGTATTGCACAACTCGCTGATAGTTCGTAACTTTGCATCGAGGTAAGGGGATAGAACAGACGATAGGATGTTTTATTAACTTATTGATTATCAGGTGTGAAGAAGGTGTTTTCTAATTTTGCGCCACAAACCAGTATGTTATGGCAGATACGCTGAAATTTCTGGAGGCCGACCCAGACGGGATGACGACCTACGATTACATAGTAAACAACGTCGATACATGCATTGATCGCATGGATGAGCTGGTAGATTCTTTGCTTCGCGCTGACAAATCGGGGCAGTTCCTCGCCAGTTCGGCGCGTTTCCTCAACGCTGTTGACAGTGCCAGCTTCCACCGCCACATCGGGCGGCTGGTTATGGGCGCGATAGACCGTGACCGTGAGCGACGGTACATCGGCTCGCTGCTCGAGGCCCTGTGGGGCGAGGGTTACCGTGACCGCGCTGCCGAACTCGCCGCAGCCGACGATAATTTCAGACGTATATATAAACGCATATACCCCGACACGGCTATGTGACAGCTGTGCCGGCAAACTAATAAACTAATAGATGAAAAAACTCATATTTATATTGTTTGCTTTATTACCAGCAATGGTTATGACTGCTCAAGAGACTATGGTGGACGTGCGTACCACCCTCGGCGATTTCCGCGTTAAACTGTATGACGACACTCCGCTCCACCGCGACAATTTCATCAAGCTTGTCAAGGAGGGCGCATACGATGGCATCCTTTTCCACCGCGTGATAAAGGACTTCATGGTACAGGCTGGTGACCCAAACTCCAAGGATTCCACTTCGACCATGCCGCTCGGCGCAGGCTCGATAGGCGACCAGATACCCGCCGAGATACGCTATCCGGCACATTACCACAAGTATGGCGCACTGGCTGCCGCACGCACCAACAATCCGCAGAAACTCTCTTCCGGCTCGCAGTTCTATATCGTGACCGGACACAAGTTTGACCGCGAGAGTGTGACGGCGAGCGTGCTGCAGTCGCTCCAGCGCGGACGTGTCATGGAGATGATACACCAGAACGAAGCCGACCTGCGCAAACTTCAGGCAGAACAGGGACGGGAGGCCGTCAATGCCAAAATCAGCGAGTACATCGCCCTGGCGGAGAGCGAGATAAAGGAAGCTCCAGAGGAGATAGTCAATGACTATGTCACCCTCGGCGGAGCGCCCCACCTCGACGGCGAATACACTGTCTTCGGCGAGGTCGTTTCCGGTATGGAAACTATCGAGAAGATACAGAATGTGGAGACCGGGGCAATGGATCTCCCCAAGACTCCGGTGCGTATCATCTCCATGAAGGTGTGCGAGTAAACCGGGCAGATGCACGGCACCCAGAAAATAATTTTGCCCATATAATTTTTTTGTTGTAAATTTGGCAGGTCAATCGGACAGACCGCACGTTTGATGCTGTTTGCTCCGGGAGACATCTAAAACCAGCAATCTATAATTCCCGGGTGCGGCGTGCCGCCTCCGGAAACAAAACGAACAAAACAAGATGAACGAGCTTGAAAAGACGCCTTCGCCTCTGCAAGAGGGCGCAACCCCCACACCCGCAGCTGCGGATGTGAACCCTGAGACTGCTGCGGCAGCAACTTGCGACGCAGCTGCAGAAACCGAAGCACCCTCATGCGAGGTGAGCGGATGCGATGCCGGCACGCCGGCGGCAGAATCTGAAGCTGCCGCTGACGACACCAAGGACTGGCACTCCATGACCAAGGAAGAATTGGTGGATGCCTTGCGCGAAATCGTGGAGAGCGGCAACATGTCACGCCACAAGGAAGTGACTGCCATAAAACAGGCATTCCATGCCCTGCGTACTAAAGAGCTCGACCGTCAAATGTCCGAATTCCTCGATGCCGGCAACCCGGCGGAGGCTTTCGCTGCCAAGCCTGACGAGGCGGAGTTCAAATTCAAGGATCTTCTCGCGCAGTTCAAGGAGGGGCGTGCGCAGTTCCTCGCTGAAGAGGAGGAACGCCTTGCAGCCAACCTCGCCGCCAAGCGCAAGATTATTGATGACATCAAGAATATCGTCGAGGACATCGATAATATCAACCTCCATTATCCCCGTTTCCAGCAACTCCAGACAGAGTTCAAGGAAATCAAGGACGTGACTCCCGGCGAGGAGGCTGACCTGTGGAAGGACTATCAAGCTGTTGTGGAGCTGTTCTATGACCGCCTGAAGATGAACAAGGAACTCCGCGACCTCGACTTCCGAAAGAACCTCGAGACCAAACGTGAGCTGATCGCCAAGGCAAAGGAACTCGCTGAAGCTCCCGATGTGATAGCCGCGTTCCGCCAGCTCCAGGAGCTGCATGCAAAGTGGCGCGAGACCGGCCCTGTCGCCAAGGAGTTCCGTGAACCCATTTGGGAAGAGTTCAGTGATGCCTCATCTGTGGTGAATAAGCGTCACCAACAGTTCTTCGAGGAGCGCAAGGCTGCAGAACAGGCCAATGAAGAGGCCAAGACCAAACTGTGTGAGGAGATTGAGGCGATAGATTTCAGCGCGAACAACTCATTCAACAAGTGGGAGGAGGCGACAAAGCAGGTACTTGACATCCAGCAGCGTTGGAAAGGCATTGGCTTCGCATCAAAGAAAGTGAATAATCAGTTGTTCGCACGTTTCCGCAAGACTTGCGACGAGTTTTTCACTGCCAAGGCGGAATATTACAAGCGCGTAAAGGAGGAACTCGCCGACAACCTTGCCAAAAAGACTGCCCTCTGCGAACAGGTGGAGGCTCTGCTTGAAAACGAGGACCGCAACAAGGTTGCTGACAAGGTAGTTGCCTTGCAAAACGAGTGGAAGACCATTGGTGGCGTAGCCCGCCGTCACAGCGACGCCATTTGGCAGCGTTTCACTACGGCGTGCAACAAGTTCTTCGAGGACCGGAAACGCCAGAATTCAGCAGTCCGCAAGGAGGAGAACGAGAACCTCGCAGCCAAGCGCGAAGTCATCGATCAGCTCAAGACGATAAACCCCGAAGAGACTGAGCGCAACGAAGGCCTGGCCAAGGTGCGTGAACTTCAGGCTCGCTGGCAGAGCATAGGCCATGTGCCTTACAAGATGAAGGACAAGGTCTATGAGGAGTATCGCGCAGAATGTGACCGCATCTACGACGGCTATCACCAGTCGGGCGCACGCCGCCGCATGTCGGGCTTTGAAAGCTCGATAGAGTCTCTCGATGCTGGCGATGCCAAGCTGACACGCGAGCGTGACCGCCTCTACCGTGCATACGAGCAGAAACGCGCTGAACTCAAGACGTTTGAGAACAACATGGGCTTCTTCAATGTCAAGTCACAGGGGGGCAACTCCATGGTGCGCGAAATGGAGAAACGCATTGCTCGCATCAAGGAAGACCTCCAGGAGCTGAAGCGCAAAATCGAATTGATTGACGAAAAGATGGACTAAGTCCATTGGATATAAAGGGGCAATGGCGGCTGTGCTGCCGTTGCCCGCTACTATACTATACCATACCAACACACTTTGTGACCGGCGGCGTTACGCTGCCGGCACGTGCCAAGATGCGCATTACCGCTTATGCGATCATTGAACGAAAGAATCAGATTGGGCAAATATCTGCGCACTACTCTTGTAGTGTGCGATTTCATCGTGCTCAACATTGCATATTTCATTACCGCGCTGATTGAAGGGACTGACAGCCAGTTCGCTTGCAAGATGATTTGGCTGGCGGCTAATCTTTCGTTGGTCGCCTCGGAATGGATATTCTCGTCGGTCCACAGTGACCGTATCATCTATGCAGACCGCCTTGTCCTCAATGCGTTGAAGAGCGTGCTGCTGGCCGGGTGCGTGTTTACGACTCTATTGTATGCCTTTGACATATATGACGTGCCAGTGTCAACCTGCTGCCTCTTCTATGCGTTGTTGTTTGTCGCCCTGTCGCTGTGGTGGGTGGTCTCACGCTCTGTCCTGAAGCGCATACGCAATCTCGGGCTGAACTTCAAGCGCGTTATTATAATAGGCGGCGGGCCGACGGGAGAGGCTGTGTATGACCAGCTTATCGGCGATTCAGGATACGGCTACCGCATGCTCGGAGTCTTTGATGTCGAGCGTCCCGCGTCTGTCAAGTTCAAAGGCTGTTACCTCGGCACTACCGACGAGGTCGCTGATTTTGTACATCTCAACAAGATTGACGTAATATATTATACGTTCAATGTCGAGGAGGGGACTTTCCTTGCCAAGGCCATGAAAGTCGCTGACGAGGAGGGCGCACAGTTTGTATTTGTACCTACGTTCAACCGGTTCTTGTCGGGCAATTTCACGCCCTCGTCGGTCGGGTATCTGCCATGTATGGTGCATGCCCTTTCGCCGCTGCACAAGCGCCGCAACAAGCTGGTGAAACGCATCGAGGATTTGGTCATATCCTCCATATTCCTTGTTTTCTCCCCGCTGGTGTTTATCCCTATCGCGATAGGCATCAAGATGACTTCGCCCGGCCCTGTGTTTTTCCGGCAGAAACGGACGGGCATTTTCGGCTCTGAATTTGTGTGCTACAAGTTCCGCACCATGAAGGTCAATGACCAGAGCGACAGCCTTCAGGCTACGGAGAATGACCCGCGCAAGACCAAGTTCGGTGATTTCCTGCGCCGCACGTCGCTCGACGAGCTGCCGCAGTTTATCAATGTGTTCATCGGCAATATGTCTGTCGTGGGGCCGCGTCCGCACATGGTGAGCCACACCGTAGAGTACTCCGCGCTGATAGACAAATACATGGTGCGTCATGCCGTCAAGCCCGGAATAACCGGGTGGGCGCAGGTCAACGGATACCGGGGCGGCACCAAGGAGCTGTGGCAGATGGAGAAGCGCGTCGACTTTGACGTATGGTACATACGCAACTGGAACGTGTTTCTCGACATCAAGATAATCCTGCTCACCATCATCAACGGCTTCCGTGGCGACAAGAACGCCTACTGACCCTCTGATGCAATAGGATTATTCCTCGAGAGATTTGGTGGTCTTTGCACCGAGTTCCTTCAGCCTTTGGGCGCGGCGGGTGAGGCTTTTCGAGTTCTTGTCGTCAAGGATATTCCGTGCCTCGCAGTATAACGTACGTGTTTTTTCGATAGCATCGCCAATGTCTGTCATCTTGCCTGCCAACACTACGAAGCTGTCATAGAGCAGTCCGGCCAACTTGGCAATGTCAGCCGCATTGCGGTCCTGCTGATTCTCGCGCCACAGCTGGCCGATTATGTGTACAGTCGAAAGCAAGTGTGCCGGTGATACTATGACCACATGCTGGTCTGATGCGTATTTCCACAGTTCCGGGTCGAGGGAACAGGCGCAGAGATAAGCACCTTCGTTGGGGATGAACATAAGCACATGCTCCATGGCGCCTGGAACGGTTTTCTGGTATTTCTTGTCCCCAAGTTCCTTTATATGCTTCCTGACAGAATCGACGTGCCGCTTGCCGTATTTCTTGCGGTCGATGTCGCTGTCAGCGTCGCAATACTCCACATAATCGGTCAGTGATACCTTCGAGTCAACGATGATGCAATGTCCGCCTGGTATGTCTATTATGAAGTCCGGCCGCTGCAATTTGCTGTTTTCATCGCGGTAGGCGTTGCCGTAAGCGTCGCTGCCAGGCTGAACCCGGAAGTTCACGCCCTCCTGCAATCCGGCCTTTTCGAGTATGGTCTGCAGCATGGTTTCGCCCCAGTCACCCTGTACCTTGCTGTTGCCGCGCAATGCCGTTGCAAGTGACTTGGCTTCTTCCCCTATTGACCGGTTCTGTTCAGCCAGGAGGTCGATCCTCTCGCGCAGCGATTCGCGCGAAGAGGCCGCATCAGTCTGAACACGCTGTATTAGGACCGTGAGTTCCACGAGGCGTTGCCGCAAGGGGGCAAGTACGGTGTTCATCTGGTCGGCATTCTCCCCCTTGAGGAAAGCCGCGCTGTCCTGCGACAGCGACTTGAACGCCAGCCGTGTTGCGCTGTCGAGTTGCGTTATCCGCTCCTCCCACTGCCGGGACAGGGCTTCTACTTGCTTCTCGTGCCGCTCTGTGAGCAGCCGCATTTCGGCTGAATGAGTTTGCCGCAAGTTGTCGATGTTGCGTTGGTTGCTGTCGTTGAGCCCCTTGATGTATTCGCGCAATGCCTCGTTGTCCCTGCTGCCCGAGCGACCCTTGAAGGCGAGAGCCGCCACTGCCGCTATGGAGGTGAGAGCAACTGCAGATAATATGACTGTCAAAATGTCCATTTCCAATTATTATGAATGTGTGGGCTAATCCCGTTGAGCCATGAGGTGGCGGAAATGAGGCGACACCCAAACCTTGCCATCTGTTGTCACCATGTATAATGCCAGATTGAGGCGGTTGGCCATATCCTTGGCTGCTTCACTCCCCATTGCCATTACAGCTGTCGCGTATGCATCAGCATACATGGTGTAAGATGATGCAACTGTTGCGCTTGCCACGTCTGTTGTAGCCGGGCGTCCTGTCACCGGGTCTATCGTGTGCCCGTATTTGCTGCCTCCTTCAGCGTGGAAGTTACGGTAGTTGCCCGATGTGGCAATGCCCATGTTGCGTATGTTGATGATGCACTGGCTTTCGTGCACTGCCATGCCGTTGCTCTCAACCGGTGCGTCTATTGATACAGCCCATGCCGTGCCGCGTGGCGAGCTGCCGGAGGAGCGTATTTCGCCGCCGATTTCAATCAGGTAGTCGCTCACGCCGTTGCGCTCGAACATCTCCGCAACCGCATCGCAGCCGTACCCCTTGGCTATTGCGGAGAAATTGAACTGCATCCTCGGGTCGCCTTTGATGAGGCGGTCTCCTGACAGCCGGCTCTTGGTTATGCCCACATATTTCAGCATCTCGTCGATGTGCAGCGTGTCAGCCGTAGGCGTATGCCCTTTGCCGAACCCCCATGCCGTCACCAACGGACCCACCGTGGGATCGAACTTGCCGCCGCTTGATTTGTTGACCCGGCATGACGCGAGGTATATGCGGCGTGTCACGCTGTCTGTCAAGTCTGACTCATTGCGGTTGATGCGGCTGATTACCGAAGTGGAGTCAAATGCCGATACGCTGTGTCCTACGCCGTTTAGAACTGGCATGATGCTGTCTGCAAGCGAAGCATCTCCTCGGTATGTTATGTTGTAAACGGTATTCCATACCATGCCCCCGCACTTGCGGTATTCGTTGTCGTTTGAGTTCTTGCCGCTGTTTCCAGTGCATGACAACAGCAACAGCATTGATGCTGTTATGACCAGTGCGGACAGACGCAATGCCTTCGGTTTATTGCCCATGCTTCTTTTTTTTGATGCAAAGTTACTCATAATCGAAATATTATTCGTAAATTTACGTCAGATAAAAACCAACAATGCGATACAACGTTATGAAACAATCATTTATATTCCTCGCTGATGGGTTTGAGACTATTGAGGCTCTCACCCCGGTCGATGTGATGCGCCGTGCCGATATGCCGGTCAGGACCGTTTCCATCACATCAAGCCATACCGTCGTTTCAGCTCACGGCGTTAAGGTCGAAGCAGACCTGGTGTTCGACCCGGCTCTCTTCACCGATTGCGACTGGCTGATACTTCCCGGCGGCATGCCCGGAGCACAGAACCTGTATGAGTTCGCGCCTCTTGCAGGGCTGTTGCGCGACCATGCCGCCAAGGGCCGCAACATTGCCGCTATCTGCGCATCACCAGCTGTAGTCCTTGGCCATCTCGGGCTGCTCCATGGCTATAAGGCGACTTGCTATCCCGGTTTTGAACAAGCACTCGATTGCGAGCAGTACATTGATGCACCTGTTGTTGCCGACCGCAACATGGTTCTCGGCAATGGCCCGGCAAATGCGCTCACATGGTCACTCGCAATAGTAAAGCATGCTTTAGGCAAGGATGCCGCCGGCCAGGTAGCTGCAGGGATGCTCTATTTCCGTCCTTAAGTAGGCTCTGGCAGCTATTTCGGGTGACGGAAATTGCCGCACAGGCAGGCGTTCCCCTGCAACCTGGTATTTTCGCGCACTCTTAGATGTTTTGGGGCAGTCTTATAAGAGGGCGGATGATGCGTCCGTCCCCGGCATCAGGCTGTTCGTGCAATTCAGTAAGAAAGATGACCGACACATATAATGTATTAGACCATCAGGGCGAGGGAAAGGTGACGGAAAAGATGAGCCGTTTCCTTGCCTTTGCTCGTTATGTCGAAACCGAAGATGAGGCACGCGCTGTGGTGAAGGATTTCCAGAACGAATACCATGACGCCAGACATGTATGCTGGGCCTTCATGGTAGGTCCTAACCGCGACAAGTGGCAGCTAAATGACAACGGAGAGCCGTCAGGAACTGCCGGCAAACCTATCCTGGGACAGATAAACAGCCTCGGGTTGACCAATGTCGTTGTGGTGGTGGTGCGTTATTTCGGCGGAATAAAACTTGGGACCTCCGGTCTAATTGCTGCCTATCGCCAGGCTGCACGGCTCGCGCTGGAGGATGGCGGCAGCGTGGTGATGCGCCGTATGGTGACAGTGTCAATCACATTCCCATATATGTCCATGAATGATGTCATGAAGCTCGTCAAGGGACAAGGGCTTCGCATTGTGGATCAAGTGTTTGACAATACTTGCGAGATGACCGTCGAAATGCCGGAGGATGACTCCGAAGCAGTAAACTCCCGTTTGTCAGGTATAGACGGCGTGTGCTTAAGGTGACCCCGACATGCAATCTACTTATCGTGTGTATTGTTGCGGTGAATATTGACGGCCTATGTATTTTTATTCACTTCCTGGCGACTTTGCCGCTAATTGCCAGTATTGATGTCAAAACACATTACTGGCCATTGGATGTACCTGTTGCACCACGAGCAGGCCTGAATTGGCGGCTAAATTGTTGTAGTAAAGAGAAAAAGGGCGGAAAATCCCACGAACATACCCTCTGTTCCAAAAAAAATTCCGATATTTGCACTGCCAAAATTGCGAGATAGTCCGAAGGGCTATTTTGCACTACCTCAAACTGATAAGTAAGACAATAAATATAAAGTTTCAAGACAATGACAAAAGCCGATATTGTTAATGAAATATCACGCCGTACGGGGCTGGAAAAAGCCGCCGTGCTCACCACTGTTGAGAATTTCATGCAGATAGTCAAGGAAACCATGACTGATGGCGACAACGTCTACCTGCGCGGTTTCGGCAGCTTCATCCTCAAGACACGCAAGAAGAAGACTGCACGAAACATTTCCAAAAACATCTCTATTGAAATCCCGGAGCACAAGATCCCAGCTTTCAAGCCCTCAAAGGTTTTCCTCGAGGCTGTGAAAGACGCGGAAGCCTAATGGTAATCCGGTGAAACGGCAACGGAGACCGTGTTGCCGCTCAAACAATAAACAGTAACAATATAAATATTTTCATTATGCCAAGCGGAAAGAAAAGAAAAGGCCACAAGATGGCCACGCACAAGCGCAAAAAAAGACTGAGAAAGAACCGTCATAAGAAGAAGTAAACTGTCGCTTCTGACCAAAATCGGACGGTCCGATCCAGCAACTGAAAGACCATAGGACAAACAATCATGCCGTCCCATACCAGATGGTTTGGTTGTTTGTCTTACTATTTAGTAGCCACGGCATTTCAGCCCAGGCTAAATGTTTTTACTCCGCCGGCCTTGTTGTCGGCTTGTGACTCTAAGATGAAAAGCGAACTGGTAGTAGACGTACAGGAAAAGGAAACCTCGATTGCTTTGCTCGAGGATTCCCGGCTTGTGTCATTCCAGAAGGAAAGCCGAAACACTGCTTACGCCGTCGGCGACATATATCTGGCAAAGGTACGCAAGCTTATGCCCGGCCTCAACGCTGCTTTCGTTGATGTCGGTTACGACAAAGACGCTTTCATTCATTATCTCGACCTGGGGCCGCAGTATTCCACATACTCGAAATTCATTGAAGAAGCTTTCGATGACAGTAAGAAAACGACCCCGAACATCTCCAAATTCCCGCAGGAAGCCGACATCCCCAAGCAAGGATCTGTCAATGATGTCCTGAAACAAGGGCAGAAACTGCTGGTGCAGATTGCCAAAGAACCGATATCTTCCAAAGGTCCTCGCCTCACTACAGAGATCACATTTACCGGCAGGTATATGGTGCTCATTCCATTCTCAAACAAGATTTCGATTTCGCAGAAAATCAAGTCCGCCGAAGAAAAGGTTCGGCTGCGTCAGCTCATCGGAAGCATCAAGCCTAAGGGATTTGGCGCCATTGTCCGAACCTCCGCCGAAAACAAGCGTGTCGCAGAGCTTAACCACGAGATGCGCACACTCGTTAAATGCTGGGAAGACACCATTGCAAAAATGAGGCGAAGCACCCCGCCGACACTTATTTATGAAGAGGAGTCAAGGGCATTGGGCGTTATTCGCGACATCTTTAACCCCGACTTTGAGAACATATTTGTCAACGACAAGGAGACTTTTGAGCAGCTGCAGAACTATGTCTCGCTGATAGCACCCGACCGAAAGGACATTGTGAAGCTATACTCCAAGAATGTCCCAATTTTCGACAACTTTGGCATCACACGCCAGATTAAGAGCAGCCTGGGGAAAACTGTCTCCTTCAAGAGCGGTGCATACATCATCATAGAACATACGGAAGCCCTCCATGTCATAGACGTGAATTCGGGCAACCGAAGCAAGGCAACAAACGACCAGGAGACAAACGCCCTGGAGGTCAACCTGAAAGCAGCTGACGAGATCGCTCGCCAGCTTCGACTGCGAGACATGGGTGGCATCATTGTTGTTGACTTTATCGACATGAACAAAGCCGAGCACCGTCAGACCCTGTTTGAACACATGCGCGACGTGATGGCTAATGACCGTGCACGACACAACATTTTGCCCTTGAGCAAGTTCGGGCTGATGCAGATAACACGGCAAAGGGTGCGTCCTGTCATGGATCTCGCTACAGAAGAGACCTGCCCCTCGTGTTTCGGTACTGGTCACATTCAGCCCTCGCTGTTGTTCACAGACAAACTGAAGGAAAAACTCGATTTCCTCGTCAACGACTTGGATGTCAAGAAATTCATATTGTATGTACACCCGTTTGTGGAAGCATACGTCAAGAAAGGTGTCTTTTCCCTATACGGCAAGTGGAGGCGTGAGTTTGGCAGAGGCTGCCGAATTGTTGCTGACGAGTCGTTGGCTTACCTCCAGTACCGCGCAGTTAACGAGAAAGGGGAGGAAATTGATTTGAAGGAGGAAAGTGACTTGAATAGCAGCCACTCAAAATCCCAAACCAGGTCAAAAAGAGATAAGAACGAAAGTTGACTATGTAGATAAACGGCTGCCCGGCTAATCTATTTTGCCGTCAAAGCCGTCTGGTTTTATGTGGGGAGAAGTCGCTATACGCGGCTTCTCCTCTCTGCTTCTTCTCATCACCTAAGCATGCAAAATTCCCGAGTGATGATTTATATGATATTTAATACAAACATTAACATGGTGGCAAACGCCGAATATTCAGTAAGTTATGATATGATTTGCTTGATGGTGCGATTTTTTTTGCGGAAATATTTGGCGGGGCGGTCAGGCGGCAGTAACTTTGCACTCGCAAACGGCGGAAACGCGAGGGATTGCGA
>CAKUKR010000074.1 GCA_934663645.1 uncultured Muribaculaceae bacterium
ACGCGGCTTCAGGGCTTCGGACGGTCGAGAAACTGAACTGCCCCGATATCGTCCATGTCTGTCACCTCAACACCTGCGAGTTTCGCCTCATGCAGCAACTCGTCGCGGCGGTGATTCCACAGCGACGTATGCAGCACTATCTGCCGTGGCCGGTAAGACTGCCTAAGTTCCTCAAGGTTCGCACGCGAGCCGTCCGCTATGACGAGTATGTCACAACCGCGCTGCAGATGCGGATGCCGTGCATCATCAGCTCCAGCAATGCGTATATCCTTGCCGCATATTCTCATAGCCGCCTCAGCCCCGATGCGGCTTTCACATACCGTTTCCAGCCCATCGCTGTATGAAGCGATGACTACCGAGGAGCGGCTGTCGCGGATTATGAACCCGTCAGCAGGTTTGTCGCCGGGAAACAGCCACACCGTAGCCACAGAACACGCCAAAACGCAGCCGGCTGCCGCGCCGCACCACTTGCGCCGTGCGTTGACGGAATAAGCCAACAGGGCAAGCCCGGCAAGCCACAACACCGGCGTTATCCACCCCACCCACAGCTGCACCACCGTGCCGGCAGTGACATGGCGGCATCCCTCTATGAGCCAGCCGTAGCCAGTGTCAAGCACCGCCGTTGTCCACTCCATGCCAACGCCAAATGAATACATCAGCAGATGCAGCAGAGCCACCACCAAATACAGCGGCAACAGCGGCAACACTACAAAGTTGACTGGCAAGAACACTGTGGAGAAGGAATGGAAATAGTATGCCAGCAACGCCCACGAGCCGAACACCGCAAGCACTGACGAGACAAGCGTCGAGACCACTGTCCGCACGACAGGACGCATCAGCACCTTCGATTTAGTGGCGTATGAGCCGAACGCGACGAGCGAGCCGACACAGATGAAACTCAACTGCATACCCGGGTCAAACAACGCCCTCGGCTGGAAAAGCATTATCAGCAACGCCGCGAAACACAGGGCGTTGAATGACGTATGCCGCCGGTCAAGTATATAGCCGCCGAGGACTACAGTTATCATGACTGCAGCACGCACAGCCGACAGATGCATGCCGCTGAGGCATACATAGAGCCATATCATCACTATCACCAAGCCAAAGCGGAATTTACGCGCTCCAACAAGCACAAGCGGCGCGGTCAGCAGGTATATCAGCGCGGAGATAATGCCTATATGAAGACCGCTTACAGCGAGTATATGCGATATGCCGGCATCCGAAAACACCTCCTTGTCCTCGGGCGAAAGGGTGTCGTCGTCACCAAGAAGCAGTGTCTCGAGAAACGCCGCTGTAGGCTTGCCGATGCCGCTCTTTTCCAGCACAATTTCGGCATCCGTACGCAGCTGCTCGCAGCGGGCGAAGAAGTCCGTGCACGGCTCGACCATCGCAAACTCACCTTCGTCCACACGCTGCTGCCACAATATGCCCCGACGTGCGAGGTATGATACATAACCGGCGTTCTGGTAATTCGGATTGTCCTTGATGCGTTTCAGACCATTGACGAAACGCACCCGCGAATGAGGCGCAAAAATGCCGTCGCTGCTCGTCAGCAACACGCGGATATTGCGCAGCGGCATATCGCCCGAGCCGTCCGGTTCGACCATCCCCTCAAGCCGCACCACCATGCGGTCGCCGTATGCCATAGTCCTCACCTCCTCCACCTCGCCATATACATAATACGGCAAGTCGTCATACTCGAAATCCACATTATCAGGCTTGCTGAAATCATCAATGAGCATGCCGAGGGCTGCAAACGCGCTCGCAACGAGCAGATATTTCAACGGCTGAAAGCGTGCAAGCATCGACGGACGGCGACGGCACAACAGGTATGCGACTGCGAGCAAGGCACACAGAACCGCCGGCACTGAAACCCATATCATGCCGACACCGAGAACTGCACTCACAGCCACACCGACAGCCAACGCGGCCGCCGGCAGCATGCACGGGTATTTGTCAAACAGCCGCCTCATCTGTCATGACGGTACATTTCACCCCAAAATCGCCAAGATGCTTCAGCCTGCCCGAGCAACATCGGCAAACCATTACACACCCTTGCACCTCGCGCAGCGCACTCGCGCATAAACAAAGTTTCTGCAGGGTTATAGACCAAATCGATGCAAGTGTGCCTCCACGAAATCAGTGAATAATCAAGCGGCGGCTTTTCACCGGAATGACTGCCCATTCCGAGCGGCGTAGCATCAATAATGAAATCCGTATTGCTCATCAGATTATCGTCAATATCAGAATATGACAAGACAGCATCAGACTGCGGATTTCTTGATACTAATCTGTAATCCACCTTCAACTGCAACAAAGCAGCTGCTACAGCTCTGGCAGCACCGCCAGAACCAAATATCAACGCTCTCGGAAGGGTGCAATTTTCAAGGTATGGAGTGACTAAAATGCGGAATCCTTCAATGTCAGTATTGTGTCCGAATACGGTCACACCCTTGAGTATTGAACTATGATTTGATGATGCAGAATTACGACGGATATACAGAGTATTTACCGCATCTACTGCTTCAGCATCAGGGGACAAAACATCAACATATTTTATTACCTGCTGTTTGAACGGACTTGTAACATTCAAGCCAATCAAATCAGGACTGTCACTTATCAAATTAACCAGTTCGTCAATATCGTTAAGTTGATATGTATCATAACTTGCATCAATACTGTTTTCTGCAAACTTATTATTGAAATAGTTTGCTGAAAAAGAATGACCAACTGGGTTTCCTATTAATCCATATTTATCCATGCTTTTCTCATTACATCAATAATCAACAATACATACAGATGAACTTCGCGCAATATAATCTCGCGTGAGAATAATCACATATTCGAGATACGTAAGCAGTTCACAATATCAACAAATTTAATAGAACTCACTATCACATATTGCTGCACTCGCTGTTCAAATATTAATTGCATACCTAATAACACAGTGATTAAATCAATATATTCAGTGAAAAATGACACTCCTCCGCTCGTAGATGTGGAAAACATGTCGAATAGTTTTTCTGGCCAATAATGACCGACTTCTATCATGCGGATTATATCACTGATAATCATCATAATAATGACAATACTCGAGCAATTAACAGCATCGACAATGAAATGTACGACCAGTACTACACTCGAGTACGCCGATTTCAAAATCTCGAGCCGGAAAAACGCACCTCAAAGACGAAAAACTTCAGTCCCTTTTTCCACTAAGGACTGCAAGCGAGGAGAAGTCACATCAATCCAGCTCAATAGAGGCAGCACCTGATTTTGCCCAAATATCATTTGCGAGGATAGAACGTCTCAAACGTAGAATCATCGTAATAGACCGTGATATGGCTGATTTTTTTCGCCACAGGCGGCGTTTCCGCTATTTTCAGCCGCAATGCAGTCTGCTGATCAATGGGTCTAACACCCTGATTTATCGGATAGATACGGCTGCTTGCAGCAGAATTAACCGCCATTTCCTTGGCGTTTTCTACGCTCGCTATATCCTCGGAGGGCAAATTTCCTTCGCTTGCGTCCAATTCTCTATGCTCAACAACCTCATAGGTATCATTGACCATCATGTCTCCCTCGCCAAAGAGCAGCCACATCACAGACAGCGACGGGTAAGCTGCATGGATTTGCCCGACCAGCTTGTTGCTAATCTTCTTGTTCCTCCCGGAGATGATCTGCGAGAGAGTCGGACGAGGGATGCCGCAGCTGTCAGCGAACTGAGAGTAGGACAAACCCCGAAACTCGAAAAAGAGTTTTAGACGAGTCGCTATATTGTCTTCTTCCATAGAGTGATTTCGTTGTTATTTTTCGGTCTACAAATGTAATCAATAAAATTCAGAACCGCAAATTCAGAACCACAAATCGACATATTTGCATTTGCATACCGTCAAACGCAAACAGCCAGCAATCAATTCCGAATTGAGAAATGCAATCTTAAACCGACCATTTCACATCGACTTTCCAACAACTTGCAGTATAACAGGTTACTCCTTGGCATTAGGACTAAATCCCCAGATACGCCCATTTCGGGCTTATTTCTTCAAGCTCTCGCCAAGCGCAAACACTAAATACATACTAATCAGCCATTTATAGACGTTGTCAACAAACGCTAACGGCAAAAATTGGCAAGAGTAAACCGTTGACGGTTGCGAATTTGGAATATCACACACTGCATTTGCGGTTGCAATCCGTTCCGAAAATCGTTTCCGTTTGCGGCAAAATTTACAGCACAACATAGTTTGCAAATGCAATGTTTGCAAGTGCATACAAATTGTGTGCGTTGTCAAACAGGTGACTATCCCCTACCTTGACACGCGGTAAAATTGACCAATTCAAAATCTCACAACCCGGAAGCCAGATGTCCCAAATTTCTCATCACGCACTCGCACCTCCGCCCATGCCTCTTCGAGCGAATTTTTTCGAGGCAAAAAATCGCGACAACTCGATTTTTCCGACCAGTCAATCAGGACATTCCAATTCATCGCATTCTCGAAGCAGTTAATTAGCCGACAATACACAATAAACACCTTTATATCACCACATTACGCCATTACAACCACGAACGGTTAGACTTGACAGAAAATCAAAATCACCCAAAATCCCGCACATTTGCGGAATAATTCCTCCCCACGATAGTGCTGCGCCACTCTGCGTCCTGATATTTGCTCTTACTGCCCTCCTGAGACAGCACATCGAAATTGCGTTTATCAACCAGCGGACAAGTCACGCCGTGTCCCTACTTGGCTGTGTCCTAATTTCACACCCTCCAGGAGTGACAAGTACAATTACTTGATTTACTACAGTCTGCCCACACGCTGTTTCCGCTGCCGATTATGTCGCTTCTGCGATGACAAACAGGTTTCAACACTGAAAGACACCGATACGAGGCGGTTGTACAATTTTCTGACGAGTTTTCAGATGCAATTTCCAAAATACAATTATCTCCAGCAACAGCGATTTAAATTTCCAAACTACCAAGTCAACAGCATTTCTCACAGCAATTTTTGTTTCCGCCTGCATCTAAGCCGACATTTACGTCAACCAATTCTTGAACGAGAATCGAGTTTTCAAATCCGCTCCGAATTGCCCCTCGGAAAATCCAGTCTATCGGAGAGAAAAATCCCTTCCAAGCCCCCCCTACCAATAATCACCCTTTATGGCAACAACACCAGTCGGCCCATAACGACACACTATTGCTCGCAAGTGCAGCCCCCCAGACATTATACCCGACAGAACACGAGCTATACTCACAAGCCGAGCAACCGCAGACAGGGCAGAACCGAGGCTGGCAATGTACGGCCACGCCCATGGTGAACTGCCCCCTTTACAGTATCGACATAAAATGGCATAACACATCACACCGCGAATCAATGATGAACCATATTACATATCAAGAATACTCTGACGTATCACCACATCATGGCGCAACTACTAAATGAACCTCAAACGTTAGCATTATCAATTCAAGCAGTATATCAACCAACTAAGAAATATGAGCATAGCACGCCAATCATCATTTAATCAACACATCCAACCATATCACCAACTATTCAACACAAATATTAGAACGCCAGCCATTCAAACAATAATCCCATGAGAAAAAACTTACCAAGGAATAATCCATATTTGATACCATGGAAACATTCGCTCAAAATGATACATTAACCAACCAGATATCAGCAATCACGCCATTGCTGTCTCATCCCCAAAGTCAACATCATACACGATGACAATAACATTCAGGTATGAAAAAAACATCTGTCATTCAAAACGCTACATATCAATCAAGGACATGACAATAGCCTGCTATACTGGCGGCAATACATACGACGGCAAATCAAAGTGCTGATTTTTGACAAGAGTACATATACCACCGACATAACAACGATTATACAGTATCCAGCGCAACACAAAACAGCGATATTCATATAATTGAATTATCTATATCAACTCCATATATCACACGCTTCCATAAGAAACAACACAGCTTCCGCCATTGAATAATACAAATCTAATCATCCTCCTTGGCAAATACCGCATCAACCCAAAACATCATCTTTTTTCCGCTTCAACACTTACGCATATTTCTACAGCAACGACACCACCATTTGTCATTACAATTATGGTCAATATTGAATCAAAAATGAGTTCACTTCAACAAACGACCGCATTTCAACAACGAGCGAACATATACCGCAAACTCAATATTTCACATTATACCTCACGACAGATATGATATGCATCGACTTCACATTTAAGACGACTTTCAAACGGCAAAAACACTCGTCAATCACAAAATAATGCATCTACTATTCCGCCTCAAACCAATGGACTCTTCGCGTCTATATCATTGTACATATCAACAATCGAGTTTCACAATTTTGTATGGACAGCGCGATGAATTGAACAACGACATAAAAGCCAAAATCAACTGCCATACTGAAGGCTTCACAAAGTCCCTGTAAAACCATGCTTCACCTGTAGAAGCGCCCCATCTTCGGTTGAAAATATCAACCGCAAATCAACTCATATACACCGTGCCAAACCAGCCGGATTGCAACCGTCAAGCGGTGCAGTGCGACTTCCTCCAGAAGCAGCCACAGCAACTTAGATTTTGCCATGCGAAAAGGATTTACTATCTTTGCACCAAATACCTACTACAAATAACTGAAAATCTAATTACGGATGAAAACGAAACAACTGTTGCTTGGCGACGAGGCGTTGGCTCTTGGAGCACTGCACGCCGGACTGTCCGGAGCATACGCCTACCCTGGCACACCTTCGACCGAAATCTTGGAATACGTACAGAGCCACCCGCTCACCAAAGAAAGAAATATCCACTCTCACTGGTCATCAAATGAGAAGACCGCAATGGAAGAAGCACTGGGTATGTCCTTCGCCGGCAAACGCTCAATGGTGTCGATGAAGCACGTCGGACTGAACGTGGCCGCAGACCCGTTTGTCAACTCCGCAATGACAGGCGCCAACGGCGGCATCCTCGTCATTTCAGCAGACGACCCCTCGATGCACTCATCGCAGAACGAGCAGGACTCTCGCTACTACGCCGCATTTGCATTCGTTCCCATTCTCGAGCCTACTGACCAGCAGGAGGCTTACGACATGGCACGCTACGGCTTCGAACTCTCCGAAAAGCACGGCATCCCCGTGATGCTCCGCATGGTGACACGCCTCTCACACTCGCGCGCAGTAGTGGAGGTGGAAAAGGAATATACAGAGCAGAACAAGCTCAAGTTCCCCGAGAAACTCCCGCAGTGGGTGCTCATGCCTGCCAACTCGAAACGCCGCTACGTGCAGCTGCTCAAGGACTATGACGAGCTGCGCAACGTATCGGAGACTTCCCCCTTCAACAACTACCGCGAGGGCAAGGACAAGTCAATGGGCATCATCGTAAGCGGCATCGCTGCCAACTACCTCGACGAACTCTTCCCCGGCGGCTGCCCCTTCCCGGTACTCAAGATTTCACAGTACCCCCTCCCGACAGGCCTCATCGCCAAGCTGGTTGACGAGACAGAATCGCTCATGATAATAGAAGAAGGCCAGCCCTTCATCGAGCAGAAGGTGCGCGGCGAACTCAACCGCAACGGCATTATCTACGGCAAGCTCAGCGGACAGCTGCCCCGCACAGGCGAACTCACGCCCGACGCAGTACGCGCCGCGCTGCTCGCAGTTCGTCCCGAAATGGACTGCCTCAAGATTGCCGAGGTCACACCCACCCCGAAAATCGTCATGCCGCGTCCGCCGGCACTCTGCCAGGGATGCAGCCACCGCGACGTATACGGCGCACTCAACGACGCGCTGAAAGACTATGAAGCTCCGAAAGTATTCGGTGACATAGGCTGCTACACACTCGGCTACCTCTCGCCGTTCAACGCTATCGACACCTGCCTCGACATGGGCGCGTCTGTGACGATGGCCAAGGGTGCTGCCGATGCCGGCGTTCACCCCGCTATCGCCATCATCGGCGACTCCACATTCACTCACTCTGGCATGACCGGCCTGCTGGATGCTGTCAACGAGAACACCCACATGACGCTCATCATCTCTGACAACCTGACAACCGGCATGACCGGCGGACAGGATTCCCAGGGCACCGGCAAGCTCGAGGACATCTGCCTCGGCCTCGGCGTTGACCCCAAGCACCTGCGCACAATCGACGCACTGCCCAAGAACCACGACGAGATGAAGCAGCTCTTCAAGGAGGAAATCGACTATCCCGGCCTGTCTGTCGTCATCTCGCGCCGCGAGTGCATCCAGACAGCCCGCCGCCACGCCGCTGCCGCCGCCAAGGCTGCTAAAGCCAACAAGAAATAATCGACGGCACACATTTAGAGAGTTACAACATACAGGGTATTGCGGACACTGCAACCGCATCCGTCCGCAATGCCCGACCACACAAACATACACGAATTAATTCATGAAAACCGATATAGTACTCGCCGGTGTCGGCGGACAAGGCATCCTCTCGATTGCCACAATCCTCGGAGCTGCCGCTCTGCGGGAAAACCTCTACCTCAAACAAGCCGAAGTGCACGGCATGTCACAGCGCGGCGGCGACGTGCAGTCAAACCTCCGCCTCAGCTCAGACCCCATCAAGTCTGACCTCATCCCTCTCGGCGGCGCAGACCTCATCGTCTCGCTCGAACCGATGGAGGCACTGCGTTACACCGAATACCTCAACCCCAACGGCTGGATCGTGACCAACACTGCACCGTTCATCAACATCGGCAACTATCCCGACCAGGACGAGCTGATGAAGGAGCTGAACAAGCACTCCAACGTCGTGGCGTTTGACATGGACGCTCTCGCCAAGGAAGTGGCTTCTCCCCGCACGTCAAACATGGTGCTGCTCGGTGCGGCTGCACGCTTCATCGACCTCGAGAAGGAGAAAATCGAGGAGGGCATACGCACTGTCTTCGGCGCAAAGGGCGACAGCATCGTGGAAATGAACATCGTCGCATTCCGCGCCGGATACGACCACACCTCGCAGTCCCTTAAAAAGTAAGCCATGTTCCCTATAACGAAAGAACAACTGGAGTGCGCAATCAAAGACCTCCAGATAGCTGACATCACACAGGCCACAATACGCCAAATATGCTCGCTGGCCGCCAACCTCGAGAAGATAGCCGACGACAAGTTCGTCCACCTCGAAATCGGCAACCCGGGACTGCCCGCATCGCAAGTGGGCATCGAGGCTGAATGCAAGGCCCTGCGCAGCGGCATCCCCAACAAGTATCCCGACATCTCCGGCATACCGGTGCTGAAAGAGGCCGGCTCGAAGTTCATCAAGGCTTTCCTCAACGTTGACATTGCTCCCGAGGACATTTTCGCCACAGTCGGCTCGATGCAGGGCTCGTTTGCCCTCATGCTGACTCTCATGCACCGCCTCCCCGGCAAGGATTCAATACTGTTCCTTCAGCCGGGCTTCCCTGCCACTCTCACCCAGGCACACATACTCGGCATCGGCATCGAGTCATTCGACATCTACGAGTACCGTGGCAAGAAGATGGAGGCAAAGCTCGAGGAATACCTCAGCAAAGGCAACATCACAGCCCTCGTGTACTCCAACCCGAACAACCCGGCATGGACCAACCTCACCGACGAGGAGCTGGAAATCATAGGCCGTCTTGCCACCAAATATGATGTCATAGTCATGGAAGACCTCGCCTACATGGGCATGGACTTCCGCACCGACTTCAGCCACCCCTACGAGGCTCCGTATATCCCCACAGTGGCGAAATACACAGACTCGTACATCATGATGTGCAGCGCGTCCAAGATATTCAGCTACGCCGGCCAGCGCATCGCCATAGCGGCAATGAGCCCCAAGGCGGCAGAACGCGAATACCCGGCGCTCAAAGAGTTCTTCGGAATGCCCCGTCTGCGCGACGCTTTTGTATTCGGCACACTCTACGCCATCTCGTCTGGCACAGCCCACTCTGCACAGTACGCCCTGGCAGCCATGCTGAACGGCGCAGCAGAGGGGACTCTGAACTTTGTCGAGACAAGCCGCGAATACGGCCGCCGCGCAGCCATTGCCAAGAAGATGCTCCTCGACAACGGCTTCCATATCGTCTACGACATCGACGGCAATGTGCCTATCTCTGACGGCTTCTTCTTCACCGCCGGCTACAAGGACATGACCAGCGAGGAAATGCAGCTCGAACTGATGCGCTACGGCATCTCCAGCATCTCGCTCCCCTCAACCGGCTCGGAGCAGAACGGCGTGCGCATCTGCGTGTCGATGATCAGCGACCCCGAGACATTTGAATTGTTCAACTCGCGCCTAAAGAAATTCAACGATGAGCACTGATGTCAAATACGTAAGCGCAGCCGAGGCCCTGAAGCTGGTCAAGGACGGCGACCACGTCTACATACAGGGGTCAACGTCCGTGCCGGAGGCTCTTTGCCAGGCTCTCGCCGACCGTGGAGGCGAGCTGCACGGCGTGACCGTATACAGCGCGTTCTGCGTGGCAAAAGGCCCGGCTCCGTACTGCAAGCCCGAATACAAGGAGGCGTTCCTCGTTGACTCGTTCTTCGTCTCCAACTCCGTGCGCAAATGGATTAACGAAGGCTACGGCACCATGACGCCGCGTTTTCTGGGCGAAGTTCCCGCCCTCTTCCGCGACGGCACCTGCCCCGTTGACGTTGCTCTCATCAACTGCTCAATGCCCGACGAGAACGGCTACGTCAGCTTCGGCGTTTCCGCCGACCTCGCCACTGCAGCTGTGGAGTGCGCAGACCGCGTAATCGCGCAGATCAACCCCAATATGCCCTACTCATACGGCGACCCGGTGATACACGTCTCCAAGCTCGCGGCTGCTGTCTACGTTGACGAGCCCCTCATGGAGGTGCCTACCGCCGTGCCTACCGAGAAGGAAATCAAGATAGGCAACTTCATCGCAGAGCATATCCCCGACGGCGCAACACTGCAGATAGGCGTAGGCGGCATACCCAATGCCGTCATACGCGCCCTCGAAAACCACAAGCACCTCGGGCTGCACACAGAGGCAATGACCGACGGCGTGCTGCCGCTGCTCGAAAAGGGCATCATCGACAACTCGCAGAAGAAAGTCATGCCCGGTGTCTCCGTAGCCTCGCTGGCTCTCGGCAGCCGCCGCCTGTACGACTTCATGAACTACAACAAGGACATCATCTTCAAGGACGTGGCATGGACCAACAACCCGTTCATCATCGCACAGAACCCCAAGGTCATGTCCATCAACTCATGCCTCGAGATTGACCTCACCGGCCAGGTATGCGCCGACTCCATCGGCACACGCATATTCTCCTCCGTCGGCGGCCAGCACGACTTCGTCTACGGCTCGTCGCAGAGCGAAGGAGGCCTCTCCTTCCTCGCCATGCTCGCCACTACCAACAAGGGCATGACCAAAATCAAGCCAGTCCTCACAGAGGGCGCGGGCGTGGTAACAACACGCTTCCAGACAAACTACGTCGTGACTGAATACGGATGCGTCAACCTGCGCGGCAAGAACCTCGCAGAACGCGCAAAACTGATGATTTCTATAGCCGCCCCCGAGTTCCGCGAGGAGCTCGAGCGTGCAGCCGCAGAACGCTTCGGATACTCATTCCTGCGTCTGCGCTGACACGCCATAGGCAACCCCATACACAAAACAGCCGTCCCGATGAGCGGGGCGGCTGTTTTCATTATCTGTATTTCAGGGGGCTGTCACTGGTCTTTCACACGCTCCAGTTCAAGCACCACTGTGCCGTGGTTGTTGATGAGAAGCACCTTGTCCGCGCTGATAGGCTTCGCCGTAGCGGCATCCTCGAGAGCCACTATCAGGTCATTCTCAAACTCCATGTCCGGGCATACGCGGTCGGTGATTGTCAATGCCTGGAACGAAATCGAGTTAGGCGCGTCCATCTCCGACACCAGCTTGCCGTTGAGCGTATTGCAGCCCGTGTTGCCGTGTATCTTGTTCTCCGCAACGTCAATCACGAAACGCAGGTCAGGGATGTTCACCGCCTGGTCGTCAATGGCCTTGACCAGCCATGTGCCGTTGAGGAAATCGAAATTCTGGTGCATCAGCGTCAACAGCACCTGATGCTGCTCATTCTCGAGATACAGGTAGAACTGCGACTCGTCACGAAGCTCCCACGAATAATAGCGCACAGCGTCGAGGGCCGCGTTTATCTCCGCGTCAGTGATGCCCACCTCCGGGCACTCGCGCATCGTGCTCATGAAATTCGTGAAACGGATAGTGCTGTCAGCCGGCGCATACTCATAGTCGCCGCTGATATAGTTGCACCCGTTGTTGCCATATACGCGGTGCTGCGTGATGTCAAACTTCAGGTAAGGCATCTCCTCGCAATTCTCCGTTGAGGTGTTGCCCACCTGCTCTATCGCCCAGTCGCCCTTGATGATGCCGCGCCCGAGCTCGTCAGGCGTGTACGTCTTGGCAGCCTTGTCAATGATGAACTGCTGGCGGTCCTGCGGCAGCACGTCGCGGTGGGAATGTTTCTTGCCCTTGCCCTGCTTGCCGCTCTTTCCGGCCTCTCCGGCATTCTCCGTCCCATCACCGCCCAGAATTTCCTGAATGGTCGAACAGGACGACAGCGACACCATAACGCCCAGCGGGAGCGTCAGCAACATATATTTGAGATACTTGTTGGTCATACGATTCACACTTGGTATGCTGCAAAGGTAGTAAAAATCCCCG
>CAKUKR010000075.1 GCA_934663645.1 uncultured Muribaculaceae bacterium
GGGGAGGAGGTGGTCGAGGAGGACGTACCAGACGCGGCCGGCGACGGTGGCGTAGCGGCCGGTGCGGCGCAGCTGGGTGACGTATTCGGCGACTTGGCGTGCGTAGCGGCGGTCGTTCCTCTCTGTTCCGAACTTGTAGTCTATCACGGTGGCGTTGCCGTCGGCATCCACGACTATGCGGTCGGGACGTTCCATGCGCCCCGGCCCTGTGAGTATCGTCCTCTCGGTGAGCACTTCCAGTCCGGGGGCAAACCATTCTGCCACTTCGGGACGCGAGAGTTTCTCGGCGAGGATGCGCCGCGCTTCTTCGCCCTCGCCGGCGGTCAGTGTGCCGTTGATGACGCGGCGGCGTATGGCTGTGTCGAGGTCGGCGGCGGTGACGACATCTGACATGATGTCGTGCAGACGGTTGCCGAGGCTTCGCGGGTCGGGGTCTGCGCTGTTGGCGTGCAAACTCTCTGGGTCGCGGAAATGCAGGAAGCCTGACGGGTCGCGCACATAGTATTCGGATATGGCGTCGCCGTCGCTCTGGCGCAGTTTGCTGCCGAGGCGTGCTATTGCCTCGCGTGTCAGCGGCTCGCCGATGCACAGCGGCTTGCTGGTGCTGCACTCGTCTTTGGGGATCATGTCATGAGGCAGGGGATAGGCGCAGTCGGTGGCATCGTCATGCGCGAGTTCCTGAAGTTTGGCGAGCAGAGCGTTGGCTGCATACTCTGTCCTGTCCTGGGCAGCAGCTTCTTCGGGAATGAAGATGTACAGCTCGGCAACGGCGCGTGTGAAAGCGACGTAGCTGGTGTTGATCATGTCCATCCGCACTTCGCGCACATAGTCCTGATACTCCTCATTGTGTACCGTGTCCGCCATGGCAGCCCGGGTCTCTACGGGCAGCATCGGGGGGATGAGCGCGGCAAGTTCCTTCGGCAGTTCGAGGCCTTCGGGGGCGGTTTTCACCCATCGCCATTCGGTTTTCCGGTCACTGACGGTCTGTTTCCAGTCGAACTCGGGTATGATGACACATTGGTATTCAAGTCCTTTGGCCTTGTGTACGGTCATTATGGATATAGCGTCCACGCCTTCGGGCGAGGAGATGCTCTTTTCGCACCCTTTTGCGTCCCACCATTGCAGGAAGGAGAGAATGTCGGAGGGGTATCGCTGGCAGTAGTCGAGTACAAGGTCTTGGAAAGCAGCGATAAACGGAGCCTCGTCAACGCGGCGTTGCTGCGGCACGGCACGCAGGGCGACAGTTTCGACCAGCGAGGGCAGGGCGAGCGAGTCAACGGAGCGGATGAGGCTCTCGAGATTGGAGCAGTCGGCGTTGTCGTCGCCGATGAGCTGCATGATTTCAGACGTAGACTTCGCGGGATGCTCGAGCGCAAGCTGGTCGTAGCGGCAGTTGAACAGCGACAGCGAGAGTGTCTTGCAGTACCATGAGTTGGTGGCCTTGGCGCGTTCCTCCCGGGCTGCTTTCTCCTCGTCAATCGAGCCGTCGGCGATGAGGCGCATCACTGATATGATGGCCTTGACGCTCTCCGCGCCGGCGATGAGCAGCGACTCCTCGCTGACAAACTCAATCTGCCGGTCGGGGTTGTTCTTGTTATGCTCCACGAGGGTGTTGATTATCTGTCGTCCCTCCTGGTTTGTGCGCACGAGCACGGCTATGTCGGCATAGTTGTAGCCCCGGCTGTGCAGGTCGGCTATCAGAGCCGCCACTTCGGCGAAGTGCTTGGGCGGAATGTCGCTGTCGTCGCCGTTGTTCACGTCCGTTTCCATTTTTCCTTTTTCGTAGCAGCGTATTTCGACATATCCCTCGCGCTCCTGTTTGGCGGGGTATTGAGCCACGTTGGCGTACAGGTCGGCGAAAAAGGTTTTGCCGTCGCCCATTACATCGTCTAAATGCGTGGCAAGCGCGTGAAACACCGAGTTGTTGAACTCAACGACGGTGCGCAAGCTGCGGTGGTTGGTGTTCTCTGCTTTGCTTTCGCCACGCTCTTTCACCTGCCCCGGGAAATGCAGCGGGACTTTTTGTGAGATGAGCGAGGGGTCGGCGTTGCGGAAGCGGTAGATGCTCTGCTTGGCGTCGCCGATGATGAGGTTGCCGTTGCCGCGAGACATGCTTTCTGTCACGAGCGGCCGCAGGTTGTCCCACTGCATCGATGAGGTGTCCTGAAACTCGTCGATGAGGAAATGGTCGAGGCGGCTTCCGAGCCGCTCGTAAATGAATGGCGCGTCATCGTCGCCGATCACGCGGTGCAGTATCGAGTTGGTCTCCGCCATGTCGATGACGTTCTGCTCTGCGAGCATATCCGCCGACTTGCGAGCGGCGGCATACATCAGCGGCAGCATACGCATGTTGGCGCGGTACAGCATCCACAGCTTCAATTTCGGCTCTTCCAGTTTGGCTCTCCAATCCGTCAGGGCATCGATAAATTTGTCATGGAGGGCGACAAAATTCTGCTGGCTTTGGGTCAGTCCGTTCTTTCTCGCTTTTGCATTGAAAGCTGCCTCCTCGCCGGATTTTTTCGGTATGGTTAAATTGCTCGGGAATTTCACGCCTTTGGCGGCAAGAACCTTATCGATGCGCCCGGGTATGTGCTTTATCGTATTCTCTTGGTTCTTCAGTTCTTTCTGCAAGGCGCGTGCGGCGGCTTTGGCATCTCTGACAGCACCGCGCAAACCCTTCATTACCGCATCATCGACGAGCTTGAAGTCGTTGAGGGAGTCCGGGTGCTCGGCGTAGAACTGCTCCAGCTCTTGCCGTACCTTCTTGAACTGCTCGCTTGCCATTTTGCTGACAGCCGTCACGATGTCCTTGTACAGCCCCCCCGATGCGGATTTTGCGAAAATGTTCCACCCCTTGGTGCTGTCGGAGGCAGAGCGGTTCATCATTGCCTTGACCCATTCGGCAACCGCCTTGTCTGGGTTGGCGGAGTTGATGTCTGTGAGCGTCGCGTCCACGGCAGCGCGAGAGATGAAGTCGCTGTCCAGCTCGAGGTCGTAACTGTCGTTCATGCCGATTTCGTAAGCGAAAGTGCGCAGTATGGTCTGGAAGAAAGCGTCGATGGTCGATACCTGGAAGTCGCTGTAATTGTTGAGCAGAATGAACAGCGCGTCCTTGGCAGCGGCGCGTATCTCATCGGCAGACTGGCCTGTGAGATTTTCGAAATCAGCCATGTATGTTGTCTTAGCCGGGTCGAGCGCAGGGTTGGCGAGGTCGGCAAGGCGTGTGACGATGCGGTCTTTCATCTCCGCAGTGGCCTTGTTGGTGAATGTTATGGCGAGGATGTGCCGCAGCGCGTCCTCGAGTTCCTTCCCCTTGCGCAAATGGGGAGGGTTGCCCGTGACGAGCATATATTCGAGGAATTTACGGGCGAGGGTGTAAGTCTTGCCAGAGCCGGCGGAAGCCTTTTGCAAGTCGAGCATATCGGTGAAATTTTTTGTGGGTTGTTGATGCGTATAGATTTGGATGTCTGTGGCGTGTCAGTTGCACCGCTTGGTGCGGTATCCGAGTTTTTCGAGTTCAGCGGCGGCCTTGTCGCGCACGTCGCCCTGCAGCAGTATTTCGCCGTCGCGCTGGCTGCCTCCGCACCCGAGCGACTGCTTCAGAGAGCGTGCTATCTCTTTCAGCTCTGCGTCGTCGCAGCGGAAGCCCTCGATGACGGTAGCCTCCTTGCCGCGCCGCTTGCGGCGGTCGATGTAAATGCTGACAGTCTCCTTTTTCTCGCTGCGCGAAGCGGACGCTTGGGGTTCAGGAGCATCCTCCCCCTGCGGTATAGAGCCGGAAGCACCGAGTGCCGCCAGCGCGTCTTTCCAGTCTGTAGCCATAGCTGTGTCGTGGTTAGAGTGTTAGGAATACAAAGTTACCTATTTTCCCTCACCCCTGCAACCCCTTGCCGCGCATAGTCGGAGTTCTCCGAGTACTCTGACATTCGGACGCACGCAGGGTGCGTCCCTGCATTTGCGGCTGCTACAAGGGGGAGGAACGCGGGATATGCGTCCCTCCCCCTGTGCAAATGCGAGCCGTGATAGATTTCTGTCGTGCAGCCGAGCCTAATGAAGCCGAAGCCATTGCTTAGCCGAATGGAGTCTGCATTGCCGAAAGAGTGACGGGAAACGAGCCGTCGCCGTCAATCAGCCGCCGTCAGCCGAGAAGCCCGTATCAGTGACCTGCAAGCAGCAGTGTCCGCAGCTGCAATGCCACCAGGATTGTCCCGATAGCGTAGACAAACCATGTGGACTGCATGAACTTGAGACGGACCATGGTCCGCAGCATCGTCATTTTCATTGTTGAGCGTTTCATAATCTTGTTGGCGTTGTTGTTTTGTTTTTACGGTGCAAAGTTACGACGCGGGGTCTGCAACGGCGTTGCAGCGGATTGTTAATGTACGATAAAAGGGGCTGTGCCTTGGGTTTGGCACAGCCCCTTTGTTATGGATGCAGGTGAGCTGCTATTTTGCTATTTTGAGTGCGGCACGCTTGCCGTCAATGTTGCAGCAGACGATGTATACACCGGGTGCGAGCTGTGACAGGTCGATGCTGTCGGCTGCTGCGCAGCGGCGTACTACCTGTCCTGAGACGGTTGCGATGGTGATGTCTGTCGCGCCATTGGGGAAGAGGATTGTATCGCCGATATGGCGTATGCCGTTGTCTGCGGCGGCCTCGTCAATGCCAGTCTCCGGGTCTATGACGAAACGGAAATCGCTGAATCGACCCTTGCCGTTCCGGGTGGCGTGGAATGTCACCTGGACGAAGCCGGCGTTGAACTCAATGCGTGCATTTTCGTCTGCCGGTTCGTCGCTCTGCGTAGACGTTTCGGGTTCTACGGCAAGCAGCTTGAACTCTGCGGTTTCAGCCTGGCTTTCGGGGGCAGCGCAGGTGACGGTGCCTATCTTCTTGTTCATGCCAGAGCCTTCGAGGTATACGTCGATGTCGTAGGGCGCATTGCCGGCATCGGTGGCAGGAAGTACCGAGATGAGGTATTTCTCGCCGGCAACGGTGTTGATCGGCGGTGTGGTGAGGCGGGCGTCGGTGTCGCTGTTGTCTTTGGTGTTGGCGATGCTTGCCGTGTTGCCGTCGAGTTTCCAAGAGGGACCGCCTGTGCCTGATGAGTTGAGGTTCATCCAGCCGTAGAAGTCTGCCGGCTCGTAAGGCACTTCGAGGTATCCGAACCAAGTGCCGCCGGAGGAGGCATGTCCGAACTCGTCGCGGGTCTGGTCGTTGTTGTATAGCTTGACCTTGTATGCGTATACACCGGCCTCGGGAATAGCATCGTCAATGTATGCAGCGTAGCCGCCGGGGGCGAGGTTTTCGGTGTAGGTGCTGATTAGCTCGTCGTTGCGGTATATCTCCGCTTTCGTTATAATGGGCTGCATGTCCTCGATGCTGCTAGTCGTGGGGTTCTGCCATATCAGTTCGGCGATGAGCTGGTGGTTGGGGTATGCTCTGACTGTGAACATCTGGGCAGCATCCGGTATGTAGGGGATGTCCGCCATTTCGACCTTGCTGATGATGATCGCGTCATAATACTCGTTGTCGTAGACGTATCGTCCTTTTGCCTGGATAGCAAACGAGAACTTGCCTGTTTCGGCAGCGACGATGTAGAAGTCGTGCTGCACCGCCGAGCCGTCGCCGTGCATGAGCAGCGACTGCGGGTCGGGGATGTCTGTTTGCTGGCCGCCGGCGGGCACGATGCCGACATTGAGCGAGAAGTCTGGACGGCCTCTGCTCTCGGAGATGGAGAACTTGTAGCAATGTCCTGCGACGAGGTCAAACGGCGCGGAGAGGAGAGTGTAGTCCAGGTCTGTGAAGATGCGGGTGTTTGTGTCAAGGATTGCGCCGCCGTTGTCAGACAGTTCCCATTCCGCGCCACTGTCATTGTTGTTGTGCGTAGACCAGAGCGAGAAGTAGCGGCTGTCGGAGAAGTCGCAGCTGTAGGGGAGCGTCTGTGTCTTGTCGCCCACCCACTCGGTCCATACGGATGTGGGTGTGTCGCAAGCGTCGCTGCCGAGGTATGTGATTACTTTCACCTCGTGTATGCCGATGCCTACGCCATCGAGCTGGCAGGTGACGGCATTGCCGGGAGTCATGTCGGCTTCCGCAGTGAGCGTGCTGACGAGTGTGCCGTCGAGCGTCACCTCAATCTTGGAGAGGTTGCCGGACAGAGCCTTGCCTGTATTGTCGAGCGTCGGGTTGGTCCATGCCAGCGAGACGCTGCTGTCGCCGGTGACTGTGGCTGCGAGGTCGGAGACGGCAGCCGGCATGACGACGGAGCGGTGTACGGAGAGGGCGCAGATGCGCAGGGGAGAGGAGCCAGCTGAAGGTCCTGCGCCGCGTATGGCGATGTTGTAAGTCCCCGGTTCGGTGACTTCAAAATACACGGTCTTCTCGGTTGGAGTTTTCTGTATGTTGTTGAAAGAGTCGATCTTGCGGGTGTATCCGTCGGCAACATATCCGCTGCCGAGGTATACCTCTGTCTCTGTGCTGCACCAGCCGTCGAACTGCCTCAGTGTGGTGTTGAGCACATACACGCCGGGCTGGTCAAACGCCAAGGGGGGGAATATGAGCCAGTTGTCGTATATGTTGGCAGCTGCGAGGCGGATGTCAGTGCCGGTCTCGCTGTCGGTGTACAGTTCCCAGTCGCCGGTGAATGTCGCGCCCGGGCCGCGGAACGGTGCGTAGTAGTTGTTGAAATGCTCTTCGGTCATCGAGGCGATGCCTGCGTCAAACGGCAGCGACTGTGTCTCGATGAGGCCGATGTAGGGCACGCGGACGATGCTGCGTGCGCTGCGTATGCCGTTCAGTTCCACCTCAACGGCGTATGTGTGCTTGCCCTCGGTCAGCCCGCTGGCGGCGTTGTCAGTCCAAGAAGTGGCATCGCCGGGCAGTGTTTGTGCCAGCACATCGTCGCGGTAAACGTATACGTTGCTTATTGCAGCTCCTGAGGGGAGGTCTGCACCATCAACGTCCTTGGAGGGCAGCGTCCATGAAAGGTTGGCCTCGATAGCGCGTTCAGCAGCTGGCTTGACGGTGAGGTCGGAGACCTTGGCGGGGGTGAGGATGTCTACAGACACCTCAAGCCCCGTGATGTATGTGGTGTGGTAGGTAGCTGACGAGTGTGCGTGGAAACCGAAATAGTAGTTGCCGGTTTCTGTCGGTGTGAATGATATGACCTCTTTGGCCCACGTGTCACGGAACGACTGTTTGATGTCAATCATGACTTTGCCTGCTTTCAGTCCGGCGACGGTTGGTGTCTGCGCGGCGTACAGGGTTAAGTCTTCGAGATAGCTATTCTGACCTTCAATGTGCCAGAAGCGCACCTTGTATTCATGCCCGGCGGTAAGCCTTACAGCGGGGGAAACGATCCAGTCATCTCCAGGGTAGCTGTATGTCCTGAATTCTGCTCCTTGGACGTAGCCGGTGTCGGCATAGCGCCACTCGGTGGTGCATAAACCCCATGTAGATTCGTCATTGTTTGCGTTGATGACAGTCCACCCCGGGTCGCTGAAGTCAGACTTGTAGAAATCGGAGGTGGCAGTGGGGTCGTGGGTGTACTGGTACTCGACTCGCGTGCTGCGGTTGCCGTCCACTTCCACTTCAACCTCGTATTTATGGTCTGCGGGTGTGAAACCGGTTGCTGCTGTGTCAGCCCACGATGTCGCCGGACCGGTGAGCGTTTGCGCCAGAACGTCGTCGCGGTAGATGTAGACCTTGCTGACGGACAGCCCATCGATAAACGCCGCACAGTCGGTATCCTTGGTCGGCAGCAGCCACTGCAGCCCGACTTCGTTCTGGTCGAAGCCCGCGCTCGGGACAATGCTGAACCAGGACACTGGGGCGGGTGTCACATTGAACTCTTTCACCTGAAAGCCAGTCAATGAAATTGCGGAGCATCGCGACCTGGAGGCTGCGTGGAAACCGAAGTAGTAGTCGCCGCTCTGTGTCGGGGTAAATGAGACGGCGTTAGCCTCCCAAGAATTACACTTCTTGTATTCTTTGAGAGTGGTGCCGGCATTCATGCCAGCCACTGTGTTGGTGCGCCCGACATGGAGAGAAAATGACTCCAGCCACGATCCGTGGGCATCCCAGAACACAATTTTGTACTTTTTGCCGGCTGTGAGAGTGACGGCCGGCGAGATGATCCAGTCGTCGCTGCTGTAATTGGAGTTTGTGAGGATTTTGGCTCCGTTCTCACATCCAGTGTCCCGTTTGCCGTAATAATCCAGTTGCACGTTGCCCCATTTTATGCCGTCGTTGTTGGAGTCGACGACAGTCCAGCCGTCCGTGAATTCGGAGGTGTAAGGGACTTGCGAGCCTGCCGCCGCCACGAGCGACAGCAGCCCTGCGCTGACAAGCAATGAAATCCGTTTCATGATTTTGTTGTTGGTTTTTGGGTTAATGATTGTGCAAAAGTAGCCGAAAAGGGGAGGAGATTTGTTGTATTGGGTGTTGTATTTTTCGATAAGCGCAAAAATACAACAGATTCCGAGTAAATACAACAAGCAATTGCTATGAATTCGCGCCACAGGGCATGGAACAGCGTGCGGCGGGCATCGGCACGCCGGTGGCGGCAAGGGATGAAAAAAGCTGCGCCGAAGTTGACGGCGCAGCCAATAAATGCAGTATGTCGTATGGCGGTCTGTGTCAGAAGAGGAACTGCAGACGCACCTGGAATATGTTCAGGTCGGTATTGAATGTCGCGTTGTTGAACGTGTGCATATACGTATAGTTCAGACGAGCGAGCATATACTTGTTGATGTAGTAGTTGAGAGTGGCGGAGAGGGTGTTTGAGTTGCCACCGTAGATGCCGGAGAACACTCGGCCGTCCTCGATGTACTGAGCTTTCTTGTCGTTGAGGGTGGTGTAGCTGTAGCCGAGCACCAGTTCACATTCCCCCTTGGAGGGAGTGGCGAGGCAAGCGTCGCTGCCGGAGTACCTGTACGCGCCGCCTGTGAGGAGGCCTCGCAGCATTGCGTATGCGCCCATGCCGGTGAAGCTGTGCAGGTTGTTGCGGAAGTTGACGCGGTTGAAATAGTACTGCGCTTCGAGAGCCAACGGGCCGGTGGAGAGCAGCAGCTCGGGCGAGAATTTCCAGAGGTTCATGGCATTGTCCATAGTCGCGTCGAGTGCTTTCACCTTGTCAACCTGCGTGGGGAAGTTGGCGGCAAAGGTGAATACGTTGTGACCCTTGTTGTCTCCGGAAGTGTTGGGCGAGGCGAAGCCTCCGGAGAAGCCGAACTGGACCACGTTGCCGCCGGTATGCACAGGGCGGGCGACAAGGCGGGTCAGCACTCCGTAGCCCTGCTGCCCGAGCTGGTTGGGGGTGAGTATCACCGACTGCGGCTCGACATGGGCGGAAACGGTGGCGAGGTACTTGTCTGCGCTGTGCACATACATCGCGCCGAGCAGACGCGCTGTAGTGAAAGCTGATTCAGCCGTAGGCTGGTCGTAAGAGATTTTCATTGAGGCGTTTGTGGTGCTCTGCAATCCGTAGTGGTGTATGAACGAGCCGGCACGCAGGAAGTTGGCCTCGTCGTAATTGTACTGCACATAGATGTCCTTCAGTCCGACTTTGCCGTAAGCGTAGCCTATGTCGATTTTCGCGTCCCACTTGCCGTAGCGGGCCTTTGCACCGAGGCGTACTTCGGAGATGGCGAGGCCGTCTTTGAACGCCTCCTTGTCAGGCGAGGCATAGAGAGCTCCGTCGAGCAGCAGCCGCCCCGAGGGGTTGATCTGCAGTTTAGGCTCGTCGGTGTCCTGTGCGGACACTGAGGGCGCGGATGCCGCAACAAGCGCGGCGAGCAAGAATAGAGTGTGTTTCATGGTAAAAGGAAATGAAGAGGGCATCATGACTGCGGCGGAACGAAGCCGAGGCACATCGCAATGCCCTGCAAACGGTGTTTATGTCAGGTTTATGTTAATATCAAAGCATGGACGATACTTTCGTGACATCCTCAATGCGGTTGACCAGGTCGCCAGCAGCATTGAAGATGAAGCCCGTAGGAATTGCGGTGACATTGTAGTCTATGAGGAAGCGGGAGTCCATTCCGTCAACGGCGTATACGTTGGTCCAAGGCAGGTTGACTGCTGCGTCGCGCCACCCGTAGCGGTCGGCATCAAGTCCCACCATATATATGTCGGCACGTCCGGCATCGTATATCTTCTTCAGCTCGGCGTTGTACTGCGGCGCGCCCTTGGCTGTCAGTGCGGTGAACACGAGTATCACCGGCTTGCCCTGGCCGAGCATGGGCGTGAGCTGGCGTTTCGAGCCTTTGGCATCAGGCAGGTCAATCTCGAAAGCCTTGACTTCCGTCGCATGTACCACACGCTCATGTCCTTTGGCAGCGTTGGCGCGGCTCATGGCTCGCAGTGAGATGTTTTTCAGCATCTCCGTGCGCGGGTCGCCGGGCTTGTACTGCTCGAAGGCCGTAGCCACGGCGGCGAAATACTTTGCATCCACCGGGTTCGAGCCATCGTAGAGGGGGCGGCCGTCAACGGTTTTTGTCAATATGTAATAGCTGACGATGCTGCCGCGAGAAGAGGCGATAAACTCTTTGTAGACAGTGCGCTTGAACGCATCGCGGGCGGCATTGTCGGCATTTGCCGGCAGCGTGTTGAGCAGGCTGTCAAACCGAGCCATAGCCACGGCATTGTCAGAGCCGGAGAGGCGGTAGCCGCGTCCGAAACTGCGGGCTGTGGTGTGCACTGTCACAGTCTCTATGGAATCGATGGGGAAATATACAAACTCGTCGCCGCTGCGCAGGCGGTATATTTCAGACGAGGCGGGGGCGGCGATGCTTATCGAGAAGTGTCCCGAGCCGTCGGTGCGTGTGCTGTCCATGACTATCCATGAGCCGGAGCTGCTGGCTTTCTCGACTACTAAGGGGGCGTTGTCCGCGCCCTCAACGTCGCCTTTTACCTTGAATTCGCTGCCGCCGCAAGCGCACAGCAACAGACACAGCAGCGACGCTGCTGCCATAGACAAACCTATCCTGTTCTTGATCATAATCATATCCTGGTCTTTCAGGCTGCAAAATTAGCAATAAATCCGCGTAACGGCAACAATGCCCTTGTAAACGGGCAAAAACACATTGGCGAAGCCGTAACACAAATTTTTCGAGCATGATTTACTATTATTTTTGCACAGTGCCGATTTTTTCGCTATATTCGCGGTCGGAATAGAATTGAAGTGTAAATCCGCATTAAACCCGAAAGTATGAAAAGGCTATGCTTGGCCGTCGCGGCAACAATGGCGATGGCATTGACAACGGCATTGGACGCCAATGCCCAGAAGGTGTATTCCGTCAGCTATGAGTATCAGGCGGATGTGAAGGTGTATGTGGTGAAGAACGAGTACCAGGCAGACTTGGTGGTCTACAAGGCCAAGTACGAATACCAGGCTGACGCCCGCGACAACAAGGGCATCTGGTATTTCACCAAGTATTCGTACCAGGCCGACAAGAAGGTGTATTTCACTGACTATGAGTACCGCGCCGACCTGAAGGTGTACTTCACTGACCAGCAATACCGAGCCGGCTGGAAGAATGCCCAGAAGCGTCACTTGATGTACTGAGTTTTTCCGTTGTTTTATTTGCGGCGGAGGCGGCGGCGCAGCCCTGTGGCTGCCACAGCTGCCGCGAGGGCTGTGAACACAGCCATGGCTGCGTATGACCACACCGGCGAGGGTATGAGGGAGGCGGCGAGCGCAGCCCCGACAGATGCCATTGCCGCTGCCATGCAGCGCACTGCCCCCCTGTCGAAGCGGAAGCCGTACAGGCGGCGGTTGACTGCAAGGTATATGAACAGGCACAGCAGCGAGTCGAGTATCATGGCATAGCCGATGCCCTCGACACCGAACAGCAGGAAGCCAGCGGCGTTCATGACCAGTGTCAGCAGATTGCATCCCACGCCCTCGAGCCAGAAGAACACGCGGCGGTTGTTTTGCGCCATGGTGACATAGCCGAGCGGGTACATGGCTGCGCGGAACACCAGCGCAAACGCCATGAGCCGTATGAGCGGTATGGCGGAGAGGAACGACTCATCAAGGAGTATATGCACCGCCAGCGGCGCGAACAGAATGAGCAGGGCGGCAAGCGGGGCGACGAGCAGACAGACTATCTCGGTCTGCCGGTTGACGATGCCCGCGAACGGGTCGCCGTTGCCGATGGCCGAGGACAGGCGAGGCAGGTAGTCCATTGCCATTGCGGAGAATATGACGGCCGCATACTGGTTGGTGAGCGAGTTGGCGGCTTGCCATATACCGACATCGGCGAGGCCTCCCGTGTATCTGACGAATGTGTTGAGCGAGAGTGTGCATACGCTGCCTATCAGGTCTCCGCTCATGAAGAGCAGCCCGGTGAGTAT
>CAKUKR010000076.1 GCA_934663645.1 uncultured Muribaculaceae bacterium
GCCCCATGCTTTGACGGTGCAAAGTTAGGGACAAAATTTCGGACGGAAATTGCGTTTTAACAATTCACCTTCCGACAAGTGCAATCATCTGGTTTGCAGTGGATTGACAGCGGAAACCCGCGCCGTGTCCTCACGTTTGACGGTGCAAAGTTAGGGACAAAATTTCGGACGGAAATTGCGATTTAACAATTCGGCTTCCGACAGGTGTGCAGCGAGGGGTGTTAACCCTGTTAACCTGTTAACCTGTTTCAGGGGGGTGAACACGGTTAACAGGTTAACGCGAGGTTAACAGGTTAACAAGGTTAACAGCGGACAGGAATAAGCATGGCTCTGGCAACACGCGCCCGCGGTGAGCATTTGCCGGGTGAATATTTCCGATTTCGGAGAAAATGAAGTAACTTTGCATCCGGTAAAAACGACAGCGTATGCTGCCCGAAGCGTCAGCATACAGCCATACTTGTCACGGAGCATACGGAGCATTATGAAATATGTAGGAGCACATGTAAGCAGCCAGGGAGGCGTGTCAAACGCCCCAGGCCGCGCCAACGAGCTGGGGGCAAAGGCTTTCGCCCTCTTCACCGGCAGCAGCAACCGCTGGTCGTCAAAGCCTGTCAGCGAGAAGGAGGCGGAGCGGTTCAAGCAGCAGTGCGAGCTGCTCGGCTACACCCCGCAGCAGATACTGCCGCACGACAATTTCCTCATCAACCTCGGCAGCCCTGACAGCGAGAAGCTCGCCAAGTCGCGCCAGTCATTCCTCGAGGAGGTGCAGCGGTGCATGGCTCTCGGCCTGACGATGCTCAACTTCCACCCGGGCAGCCACCTCGGCCAAATCGACACCGACGAGTGCCTGCGCCTCATAGCAGAGTCCATAAATATCACCCTCGACAAGACACAGGGCGTGACTGCCGTCATCGAGAACACTGCCGGGCAGGGGTCCAACCTCGGCTTCGACTTCGCGCAGATAGCACGCATCATCGAGCTGGTCGAGGACAAGAGCCGTGTGGGCGTGTGCATCGACACCTGCCACGCTTATTCTGCCGGGTATGACCTCAAGACCGCCGAAGGATACGAGCGGACTTGGCGCGAGTTTGACCAAGTCATCGGCTTCAAGTACCTGCGCGGCATGCACCTCAACGACGACAAGCGCGAACTGGCCTCGCGCATCGACCGCCACGAGCAGATAGGGCGCGGCACCCTCGGCCAGGAGGCGTTCACGCGCCTGATGAACGACAAGCGGCTCGACGGAATACCCCTGATACTTGAAACGCCCGACCCTTTGCTCTGGGCTGACGAGATAAGCTGGCTCTACAGCCGCATCGGCATCGCCTGAACGGCGGCGACACTTCCGAAACACTTGACACATAACATATTATTTGACAAACGACTAAATTCGACACGTTCATGAAAACTCCTCCCAACCTAAGTTTCTGGAAACTCTGGAACCTGAGTTTCGGGTTCTTCGGAGTGCAGATAGCCTACGCGCTGCAGAGCGCGAACATATCGCGCATCTTCGCCACACTCGGCGCTGACCCGCACAACCTAAGCTACTTCTGGATACTGCCGCCGCTGGCGGGCATCATCATCCAGCCTGTCATCGGCGTGCTGAGCGACCGCACCTGGACGCGCTTCGGACGGCGCATACCATACCTGTTCATCGGCGCTCTCATCGCAGTCCTCGTGATGTGCATGCTCCCCAACGCCGGCAGCTTCGGCATGGGCGTGGGCGCGGCCATGATATTCGGGCTGCTGTCGCTCATGTTCCTCGACACGTCAATCAACATGGCCATGCAGCCATTCAAGATGATGGTCGGCGACATGGTCAACGAGAAACAGAAGGGGCTGGCGTACTCCATACAGAGCTTCCTCTGCAACGCCGGCAGCCTGGCGGGCTACCTCTTCCCCTTCCTCTTCACCGCGATAGGCATCTCGGCGACCGCCCCCAAGGGCGTTATCCCAGACACGGTCGTATACTCGTTCTACGTAGGCGCGGCCATACTCATACTCTGCGTCATCTACACCAGCGCAACCGTCAAGGAATACCCGCCGAAGGTATACGCTGAATACCACGGCATCTCGGAGACGGCCAAGAAGGAGAAGACCAACATCTTCAAGCTCCTCGCCAACGCCCCCAAGACGTTCTGGACCGTAGGGCTGGTGCAGTTCTTCTGCTGGAGCGCGTTCATGTTCATGTGGACGTACACCAACGGCACTATCGCCCACAACGCTTTCGACACGCCCACGGTCGTCTCCGATGCCGGCAAGGTCATCCTCGACACCACGTCACAGGCATATCAGGCAGCAGGCGACTGGGTGGGCGTGCTGTTCGCAGTACAGGCTGTCGGCTCTATCGTGTGGGCTGCCCTCATACCCTGCTTCAAGAACCGCAAGTTTGTCTACATCCTTAGCCTCGTGCTTGGCGGCATCGGCTTCATCTCGACATACTTCATCCACGACCAGTACCTGCTGTTCATCTCCTACGCGCTGATAGGCTGCGCATGGGCTGCCATGCTCGCGCTGCCGTTCACCATACTGACCAATTCGCTAAGCGGCGGACACATGGGGACATACCTCGGGCTGTTCAACGGCACGATATGTGTGCCGCAGATAGTGGCGGCGGCACTCGGCGGCGCGGTGCTCTCGCTGTTCTCCACACCGGGCGAAGTCGCCCCCGAGGTAGTGATGCTCGTGGCTGCTGGCGTGCTGCTGCTCGTCGGCGCGGTCTGCGTCCTCTTCATACGCGAGACATCAGGCGAGAAGGCATCCGCTGCCCTCGGCGGCGCGGAAGCGGCAAACGACCTCGTATAAGGAACACCTTCCACCCGACAGGCATACCGGCTGTGTAGGGACACGGCGTGCCGTGTCCGAAGGGCAGCAAATGCAATTGTTTGATTTACTGCAATCTATCGGAGCGGACACGGCACACCATGTCCCTACACTGACAGCGCAATCATACGAGGTATGCCAATTTTGGCACACCTCCTTCCGAGATGCCGAAATAATTAACCGCGGAAAATTTCGTCAATCCAAATATAAGCAGTAATTTTGCTCACAAATAAATCTGAATCTAAACTGATCGATCATGAAGAAACACAACTTTTACGCTGGCCCCTCAATCCTTAGCCAGTATGCTATCCGCAACACTGCGGACGCAGTGATCAACTTCGCTGACATGGGCCTCTCGCTGCTCGAGATTTCCCACCGCAGCAAACAGTTCCAGGCAGTCGTTGACGAGGCAGTCGCCCTCTTCAAGGAGCTGCTCGAAATCCCCGAGGGATACAGTGTCCTGTTCCTCGGCGGCGGCGCAAGCCTCCAGTTCGCAATGGTGCCGATGAACCTCCTCAAGAAGAAAGCAGCCTACCTCGACACAGGCGTGTGGGCAAGCAAGGCTATCAAGGAGGCAAAGCTCTTCGGCGATGTTGACGTGGTGGCTTCTTCCAAGGACAAGAACTACAACTACATCCCCCGCGACTTCAAAGTGCCCGCCGATGTGGACTATTTCCACTACACCTCAAACAACACCATCTACGGTACTGAAATCCGCAAGGACCCCGAGGTTGGCGTACGCTTGGTAGCCGACATGTCTTCCGACATCTTCTCACGCCCCTTCGACGTGTCTAAATATGACCTCATCTACGGCGGCGCACAGAAGAACCTCGCCCCCTCCGGCGTGACATTCGTCATCGTCAAGGACGACGTTATCGGCCATGTTGACCGCGTCCTCCCGACTATGCTCAACTACAAGACACACATCGACAAGGGCTCAATGTTCAACACTCCCCCGGTGCTGCCTATATACACCGCGCTCCAGACACTGAAATACTACAAGGAAATGGGCGGCGTACGCGCTCTCGAGAAGCTCGACCTCCAGAAGGCTGAAACACTCTACAACGCTATCGACGGCAGCAAGATGTTCCAGGCCACTATCCCCAACCACGAGGACCGCTCTATCATGAACGTCTGCTTCGTAATGAAGCCCGAATACGCCGAGCTCGAGAAGCCCTTCTTCGACTTCGCCACAGAGCGCGGCATGGTCGGCATCAAGGGACACCGTTCAGTAGGCGGCTTCCGCGCTTCTCTCTACAATGCACTCCCCCTCGAAAGCGTTCAGGCTCTCGTAGACTGCATGAAGGAATTTGAGGCAAAAAACTGATTTCGCACCGCTTAAATTCATACGGAAATGAAAATACTCGTTTTCACTGAAAAGCCCTTTGCTCCCGCAGCCGTGGAAGCAATCACAAAGGTTGTCAACGAATCAGGCAACGAACTCAAGGTAGTCGAAAAAGGCACTCGCGCTGACCTCATGGAGGCTGTCAAGGATGCCAACGGCCTCATCGTCCGCTCTGACGTCATCGACGCAGAGGTGATGAACGCTGCGCCCGAGCTGAAAGTTATCGTACGCGCAGGCGCAGGCTACGACAACATCGACCTCAAGGCCGCTACCGAGCATGGCATCTGCGTGATGAACACTCCCGGCCAGAACTCAAACGCTGTCGCTGAACTCGTCTTCGGCATGACAGTGATGATGTGCCGCAACAAATACAACGGCAAGTCAGGCTCGGAGCTGAAAGGCAAGACCCTCGGCATCTACGCCTTCGGTCAGGTAGGCCGCAACGTGGCTCGCATCGCCAAGGGCTTCGGCATGAACATCGAGGCTCTCGACGTGTTCGTTCCCGACGAGGTCATCGCAGCCGAAGGCGTGAAGCCGCTGCATGATGTTGGCGAGCTGTTCTCGCAGAATGACTTCGTGTCGCTGCACATCCCCGCAACCCCCCAGACCAAGCAGTCTATCGGCTACGACCTGGTGATGCGCATGCCCAAGGGCGGTGTCCTCATCAACACGGCACGCAAGGAAATCATCGACGAGCCGGGGCTGATACGCGCCCTCGAGGAGCGTCCCGACCTGCGCTATGTCTCAGACATCAAGCCCGACGCAGCTGCCGAGTTCGAGGAGAAATTCGCTGACCGCGTGTTCTTCACCCCCAAGAAAATGGGCGCGCAGACCGCAGAGGCTAACTTCAACGCTGGTGTCGCAGCAGCAGAGCAGACAATCGCCTACCTCAAGGACGGCTGGAACAAGTATCAAGTAAACAAGTAATCCTCTGCGAGTAAACCTCCTCGCGAGAATTGCCGGACATACATCGAGGGAGGGTCGCTTCACCGTGACCCTCCCTCACTATATATACACCACACTGACGGTTGGATTGTCGCGGATTATATCAGCAGGTCGGAGAGGGGGCGTTTCGGCACGCACTGGGTGTCGGCAGCGTCGCGGTAGTACTTGAAGTCGCCGTCAGCCGCCATATCGACGATGCGGACATTCTCCTTGGGGTAGCCCAGCGCAAGCACATACCGGGGCGCGTAACGACTATCTATCGCCAGCGCGTCTGCCACTCCTTTGGCGTTGAACGCCTTGATGATGCAGCCGCTGATGCCCAGCGTCCTTGCGCCGAGGGTGATAGCCTGCAAGTGCAGTCCGTCATCGCAAAGGCAGTCCTTGCCCAACGTGGTGTCGAGGCACTGTATCAGGTAAGCCGTCGGGCGTTCCCCCTCGCTCGGGCCTGCCCAGTCCTGGTAGTATCCTGCCCATGCCAGATGCGGGAACACGGCATCGCGTTCAGCCTCGTCATGCACAATGCGGTACCGCAGGGGCTGCGCGTTGCGCCCCGAAGCGCAGTAGCGTGTCAGCTCTACCAGCTGGCGGAGTGTGTCAGGGGTTATCTGGCGGCTCGCGTCGAAGCGGCGTACAGAGCGGTCGCCCTTCAGCAGTTCGTAGAATGAGTTGAAATCCATTGTCATCTGTATTTGTATGCCACAAAGTTAGCGCATTTCCACCTGATATGCAAGCGTAATGCAGGGCCGCAAGCGGGCAAAAAATAAAGGCAGGTGTGTTTTGTTTGTAAGTTAGACACCCGCCTTAGCCATGTTTAGCTGAATTAATCACATTTTCTGTTGACCAGAAATGACGATTGAGAATTTTGTTTTCGGTCTATATATCGTATGTCAGAGGACATCGGTGAGTGACAGCCGTCACTTCTTCTTTATCCAGTCCCCCGTTATCTCCTTGTAGCGTTCCTGCTGCGCGGGCGTGAACTTCTTCGTCGTAGAGGCGGTTTCCGCCCCTACCGCCACAATCAGCATCGCCATACCTTCCTCCTCGTTGAGCGAATTGAGGTACTTGTCTATCTGCTTTCGTGTCATGCCCCGCGTTTCGCGCACGACTATCTGGAGCTGGTCGAGCATATAGTCATACTCCTTCTCGGTCAACTCCGAGCCGGGCTTCTCATCGGCTATGCGTTTCGCAAACTCGACATCGATGCCGGTATAGCTCGAGCCTTTCGCCTCGCGCTGCTCCGTCGGCTGCTCTGGCGCGGCACTGCACGCCGCGTGAGCGTCACACAGGCCGAGCATCACGATTGCGGCTGCTGCGATTGATACAAATCTCTTTGTCATAATTGTCGGGGCTGACTGCTGATAGCCAGCGCTGCAAAGTTAGCGAGAACTCACCTCTCTGCCACTTCCAACTCGTACAAAACAGCATCGCAATGCGTAAATCGCGCATGCCGTTGCGTAAAACCAGTATCTCAATTCGTAAAAACCAGCTCGCTGTCAATCAGTTATTCGCGCGGCGATAATCCGACGGCGTGCATTTCATCTTCTTGGAAAACACGCGGTGAAACGTCGAGAGCGAGTTGAAGCCGGAGTTGGCAGACACCAGATCGAGGCTGTCCTGTGTGGTCAGCAGCAAGCCGCATGCATGCTCTACACGCAAGCCGTTGACATAGTCAAAAAAAGTAGTGTTGAGGTAGCGGTTGAAGAAATTGCTGACATAGGTGCGGTTAGTGCCCGACATGGACGCGACATCAGAGAGCTTCAGCCGAGGGTTGAGGTAGATCTTCTGCTCGGTGAACAGAGCCTGTATGCGGCTGTACAGCGTGTCGCATGGGCCGTCTACATCAGTGCCAGTGTCCGAAGAGCCGCCGTCTGTCGGCAAAGGAGCAGCAGGGGTGTCGGCGGTGTCTGACAGCTCCCCTATCACAGTCTCATGGCGGTAGATGAAATAGCAGATGACTACCCACATCAGCAGCGTGATGACCATATATACTGACTCCATGCCCGGCTCAAGCGACAGGCAGTCGAATATCCACAAGCCGAGAATGAGGTAGAAGGAGAACAATATCACCCACAGCCAGCCAAGGCTGATGTTCTCGCGATATGAGAACCGCTCGCGCAGCTGGCGGTTGTAGCGAGGTATCTGCACCATGGTCCACACCAGAAAATATGTGCCATATACGACAGCCCACACCACCTCGGCATAGAAGAACAGCCGCTCGCCTGTAAAGACGAACACCAGCGGCAACGTCACAAACGGCACTTCCTGAATGGCGATGCTGCGCCATTTCGTCTTGCCTGGGGCGACAAGCTCCACGAGTATAGCTGAATACAGCGGCTCAACCACCATGTCAACGGCCGTCATCATGTACCACACGAAAGGTGTCACAACACTCCAGTTTATGAACGCCAAGTCCTTGACACACTGGCAGCAAACAGTTATCATAAGCACGGCGGTCAGCCGCGGCAGACGGTCATTGCCCCTGCGCCACAACATCCACGCCATCATCGCGTAGAACATTATGCACAGACCGTATATGAAGTATATCGATGTAGAAGTTTCCATGGTATGCACCGGCTCTTTGGTGACGAGCCGATTGTGGCGGCAAAGTTAGCAACCATTATCCGAACTGTCAACAATATATGCGGCTGACTTGTGAACAGGTTCGCAGTTATTTGCGTCCATGACGGTTTGCAACAGCAGCATTGCTCGCAAACCGGATATTTTGACTAACTTTGCAGCCATACGAAAAACACCGTCTGAATGATTGACTAACACGATAATAGTATGAACAAGAAATCCACCCTTGCCAGTCTGGCAGCCCTGTTCATGATGCTGATGCTCTCGGCATCGTGCAGCAACTCCGCATCTTCGTCCGGTCTCTTCGGCCCTCTGTGTGACGTGTACGTGCAAATAGCCGAAAACAACGAGAAGGTCAGCGAAGCGTATGAGTCCGCCAACGCCGCCTACAAGTCCAAAGACAGGTCGGAAGCCCAACGCCTGGGCGACGAAGCCAACTCGCTGGCAATGAAAACCAATGAGAAGAACAACGCCCTGTGGGAAGATGCCAAGAAGATCGCCGCCGACATGGCTGGCAAGCCTGTTCCCAGCGAATGTTCCGCAGCTTCAGGCATCAAGCTGAAAGACTGCAACATCACCAAGGTGAACACAACCCAGTCTTCAGCGCAGGTATTCATCGAGGCGACACCCGAGACACTGCCAGCCGACGGCTACGTGCCCTACTTCTTCCTCGCTGACAATGACGGCAACACTGTGCTGGAGTCTGTGGGCTCATACTCCGGCGGCAAGCTCAATTTCTCATTCATCATCTCCCACTCGAAAGGGGCAGACAATATCAAACGCCTTGCAGAGGCTGCCAAACTCATTGTGGTGTGCCAGCAGGAGTACAAGCAGCTCCGACTGCTCGCCGAGGGCGAAGTCCCAGCTGCAGCGGCAGTTGACACCAATGCCGGAGAACCTGAACAAGAGGCGGCATACACAGGCGAGGAAAGCACCGGCAGCTCCGAGGGTGAACTCACCGCAGACGGCGTGACCTTCAAGAAAGGCGCACCCCTTGCAGCCACACTCCGCAAGGCCAAGCACATCATCTGGGACTACAATGCCGACTACGGCGTGTGCGCCATGGTAGGCAATGTGATGGTCGTAATCGACGAAGCCGAAGACCTCACAGATGAGGGCAAGAAAGTGACAGCCGCAATCACGTCAGACATCGAGCCAGGCATCAAGTTCTCCGTGGACTACATCAAGCCCACAGCGGTGATACGTCAGGTCGAGAAGATGTAACAACGCTCCTGCAAGGTAGGGACACGACGTGCCGTGTCCGAAAGGCGGCGAGTGCGTAGGGTGTTGAATTTCAATGATTTGGCACGTACACGGCACGCCGTGTCCCTACGCTGACTGCACATTGACCGGATATGAGGCATTTGGGTCAGCGGACACGCAGCTGCCAGAACGCGACTGCCGAGGCTGCGGCAACATTGAGCGAGTCAACGCCGTGGCTCATCGGTATGCGAGCCACATAGTCAGCACCGCTGATGACGCGCCGCGAAAGCCCGTCACCCTCTGTGCCAAGCACCAGCGCAAGGCGCGGCTCTGCGCAAAGGGCGGCATCGTCAATGCTCACAGAATTGTCACTCAACGCCAGCGCAACGCACTTCATGCCGTAACGGCCGGCATCGAGCGCATTGTCAATCCAACTCCACGGCACGAGGAAAACGCTTCCCATGGAGACACGGATGCTGCGGCGGTTCAGCGGGTCGCAGCTCTGCCGCGTCAGCAGCACGCCGTCGATGCCCAGCGCAGCCGCCGAGCGGAATATCGCCCCGATGTTGGTAGTGTCGCACACGCCGTCTATCACCGCCACCCGCCTTGCGTCACGGCATACATCCTCCGCAGTGGGCAACACCTTTCGGCGCATGGCGCACAGCACGCCGCGTGTCAGCGCATAGCCTGTCAACTTGCACAGCACCTCGCGGCTGCCCCAGTACAGCGGCACGTCAGAGCCGATACGGCTGATTATCGCCGATGCGTCACCCTCGATATGCCGCTCCTCGCACAGCAGCGAAACCGGCTCATAGCCAGCGTCCAACGCCACACTTATGACCTTCGGGCTTTCAGCCACAAACAGCTGTTCGCCGCCGTAAATGCCGCTGCGCAGCTCACGCTCCGTCAGTTTCGCGTAGGGCTTCAGCCCCTCAACGGAAATGTCCGTCACCTCCACAAGTTTCATATCTGTTACTTCTCTGCTATATATGAAGTGTGTCCTTTCTGCGCAAAGATAGTCATTACCGCCTGACTACGCAACTGCCGCCGCTTGCTTTGCAGGGGGATTTTTCGTAACTTCGCGTAAAATTTCGACTCCAATGAGCAGCACTACCCCACTTCTGGAACGTCTCGAAGGGCTTGATGCCCGTTTCGACGAGGTTTCCACGCTCATAACCGACCCTGCCGTCATCGCTGACCAGCGGCGGTATGTCAAACTCACCCGCGAATACCACGAGCTGGAGAAGCTGCTGGCAGCGGCTCGCCGCTACAAGTCGCTGCTCGACACCATAGACGAGAGCAAACAGCTGATAGCCACGGAGAGCGACGAGGAGATGCGCACTCTCGCCCGAGAGGAACTCGACAGCGCTACCGCGCAGCTGCCCGGTCTCGAGCAGGAAATCAAGCTGCTCCTCATACCCGCCGACCCAGACGACGCGAAAAACGCTATAGTGGAGATACGCGGAGGCACAGGCGGCGACGAGGCTGCCCTGTTTGCCGGCGACCTGTTCCGCATGTACCAGAAATTCGCCGAGCAGCGCGGCTGGGCTTTGGCCATATCCAGCTATTCCGAAGGGGCGGCAGGAGGCTTCAAGGAGGTGGTGTTCACCCTCACAGGCGAGAACGTCTACGGCACAATGAAATATGAGAGCGGCGTGCACCGTGTGCAGCGCGTCCCGGCAACAGAGACGCAGGGGCGTGTGCATACGTCTGCAGCCACGGTGGCAGTGCTGCCCGAAGCCGAAGAGTTTGACGTGGTAATCAACGAGGGGGAAATCAAGTGGGACACGTTCCGAAGCGGCGGCGCGGGCGGCCAGAACGTGAACAAGGTGGAATCGGGCGTGCGGCTGCGCTATATGTGGAAGAATCCCAACACCGGCGTGAGCGAGGAGATACTCATCGAGTGTACCGAGACACGCGACCAGCCCAAGAACAAGGAGCGTGCGCTCTCGCGCCTGCGCTCGTTCATCTATGACCGCGAGCACCGCAAATACCTCGACGACATAGCCTCTCGGCGCAAGACTATGGTCAGCACTGGCGACCGCTCCGCGAAGATACGCACTTACAACTATCCGCAGCAACGCCTCACTGACCACCGCATCAACTACACGATGTACAACCTGCAGTCATTCCTCGACGGCAACATACAGGAGTGCATCGACCAGCTCACCATAGCCGAGAACGCCGAGCGGCTCAAAGACGCAGCAATCTGAAAATCAATCACATTATACCCATACAACCATGACACGAGAGCAACTCATAGCAAACATACGCCGCAGCCGCAGCTTCCTCTGCGTGGGGCTGGACACGGACATCAAGAAAATCCCGCAGCACCTGTTGCAGTGCGGCGACCCGATGTTTGCCTTCAACAAGGCCGTCATCGACGCTACTGCCCCATATTGCGTGGCATACAAGCCCAACATCGCATTCTACGAATCGCAGGGCGTAAAGGGCTGGACAGCACTGGGCAAGACCATAGAATACCTCCGCACGAACTATCCCGACCATTTCACAATCGCCGACGCGAAACGCGGCGACATCGGCAACACATCGCGGATGTACGCCTCCGCGTTCTTCGACGACCTCAAGTTTGACAGCATCACCGTTGCCCCCTACATGGGCGAGGACAGCGTAACGCCGTTCCTCGGGCATGACGGCAAATGGGTAATCCTGCTCGCCCTCACGTCCAACCCCGGGTCGCACGACTTCCAGTTCACCGAAGCGGACAACACCCCATTGTGGCGGCGAGTGATAGAGACATCGCAGAAATGGGCAGGAACAGACAAGATGATGTACGTAGTCGGCGCGACACAGGGACGCATGTTTGAGCAGATACGTCAGGCAGCACCCGACAGCTTCCTGCTCGTCCCCGGCGTAGGCGCACAGGGAGGCAGCCTCGAGGAAGTTTGCCGTTACGGATTGACACGTGAGTGCGGACTGCTCGTCAACTCGTCACGCGGCATCATATACGCATCAGCCGGCGAGGATTTTGCCGAGCGAGCCGCCGACAAGGCCCGCGAATTGCGCGACCAGATGGCAGCCATACTCGATGCCGCAGGCATTTGAGCACAACGCATAATACACATTGTGGGGTGTACCAACAAATGGTGCGCCCCATGTTTTATTTCCCCAACCCGCTACAACTGATAGCGATCGGAGGGAAAAG
>CAKUKR010000077.1 GCA_934663645.1 uncultured Muribaculaceae bacterium
CGTTGTCGCGTGCGGCAAAATACCACACACCGCCGGCAACGACGACAACCGCAGCAGCCACCCACCAAATCCATCCCATCGACTTCTTCGGGGGCAAACCATCCCCAGTCGGTTCAGGAGTACCGGCGGCAGTAGGCGCAGCCGTAGTCGGTTCTGGTTCTGCAACCTTTTTCCGAAGCTCGACTTTGCGTTTGAGTTTGATTTCCTTGTCAGCCATTATTCGCAAATGAGGGCAAACCCTGGTATTTGGTCAAAAGCCTCGCCGAGGCTCATGACACGGCTTTCATTCTTGAGGGCGAACTCTCCGCCTTTGTTTTTTATTGAGCATACGCAGTATACATGACCCTCGTCGGCAGAGTCTGCGAGGACTTCGAGGTAGTCGCCGCTGTCGCTCTTGATTTCTATGCGGCCGCCTTCTTGTGCGTAAGTCACGTCCTCGCCCTCGATAGCTGCGCCGTAATTGACGATGCATACGAAGGCCTCGTCGATGTCATCGAGTTTTGCGATGTTGATTTGCTCGCTTTCTTCGTTTCCGGGGGCTGGTTCTTTGTTGTCGCCGAGGTGGAGCATGTACGGGAATTTATCGAGCGAGCCGAGGTCGCTCTTTTTCTGGCGGTACTCATTTGAGAATACACCGCCTACTTCTCCGTCTTTTTTGCGGAAGAACAGGCAGAGGTCGAGGTCAGTGTCTGATGTCCAGTATAGGTTGACTTTGAGCTTGCCGGAGAATGTGAATGCTGCTTCCTCCTGCTTATGGCGGAGGGTGATTTTTTTCTTGAGTTTTACTTCAGCCATTTTGTTTTTATTTTAGGTGTTAGAAATTGAAATCATCTTTGGTATATTTCCCCTTGCTGTCGCTTTGGGTCTTGCCGGTCTTGACCTCGTCGAAAAAGTCGTGTTCTTTCGGGCGAGGCTGTTGAGCCGGGTTTTTCGTATGTCCGGGAGTGGAGTGTGACTTCTGCTTCGGTCTTTCGCTGAAGAAGTCGTCTCCAGAGTCAGTGCTTGATGAATTTTTATCGCCGGTATCGAAGCCTATTGGCTTTCGAGAGCTGCCTTTTTGCTGTGTATTTGGAGTGCCGAAATCATCGGCGGCGAACAGCAATATCCGCAGGTCTTTAACAAGTGCAGTTTCGTCGGGATATGCCTCTTCAAAAGCACTCAATTCGCGCTCTGCTTCATTGAGTTTCCCTTCGGATATCAGCTTCTTTATCCGGGTCTCTGCCTGAATTTTGGCGGCTTCGCGCTGTTGTGCCTCAATTTCGCGTTGTTTCATCTCGATTTTGCGGCATGCCTTGTTGCGGTAGTCTGCTATGGAGCTGTCGTCCTCTATTTCGAGGTATGTTTCACACAGCAATTTGAGCCGTTCCCACTCATCTTTGAACAGGGCTTCGTCAATGCTCTTGCGCAGGGAGCTGAGCTGTGCTTTGCGTTGCTCTATTTCGACAGCCTTGCCTTTGAGCCTTTCTTTGCTGACAGCCCATTTGCGCTGATTTGCCAAGTCCAAGTCAGCCAGTTTTTCGCATACCTCCATGGCAGCGTTGTAGTCGCTGGACTGCTCGTATGAGGTGAGTTGGTTTGTCAGTTCGTCGATGGCAGCTTGTTGTTTGACGAGGATGTCTGATATTTCCTTGCGGCGAGATGCGGCTTCTTCGTTTTTAGGGTCGAGATTCAGCACCTTGTCGAGTTCGGCAAGGGCTTCGGTGTATGACTTCTGCGCTTTGAACAAATCGGCACGAGTGAGGTAATCCTTGATTTTCCCCTTTTTGTCGAGCTGCATGAGAGCGTTGTCGCGCAAGCGTTTGACGTCGGCAGATTCGGGGTCAATCTCGAGCGCACTGTCGCACTGCGAGATAACATCGCTCCACCGCTCCTCCTGTGCGGCTTTTTTTGCCCTCGTCATACAAGACTTGTATCGGTCGTTGTCGGCTTTTTGTTGTGCAGCCTTGCTTATGGCGATGTCTTTCTTTTCTTGGGCAAACTCGTCGCCGGGACGGTGGGATAGGGCAATGTCTGCCCATTCCTTCATTTGCACATAGTCGCGCCCACGCTCATAGCGCTCTATGTTTTCGACAGCCTCCTTGTAGTTCTTTTCCGCTTCGCGCTGTCTCTCGGTTTCTTTCCGCTTTTGTCGGTCAGCTTCTTCAGCTTTGAGCCGCTTTTCCTCGTCTTCTTTCAGCTGTCGCTGGCGTGCTTCCTCTGTTTTTGCATCCTTGATGAATTCGTCTGTAGCCGATGAGAACTGTCCACAGTTGATGAGGTTGTATGTGTTGACAATTCTGGGCAGGTCGCGGTCGCGGTATAGCGGCATTGCACGCTCGTCAATGGCGAAATAGCGTTTCATGGCCTCGCGGAAACTGTCGTTGGTGAATGTGTTCCCGATGAATACTATGCCTTTTATGTCGTTGGCAGTCAGTCCGCAGTCCTTGATAAACCCGGTTATGGTGCGGACTATGTTGTCGACGATGCCGGATGTGCGGTCATCCAGCTGTGACCTGTTTATTGTCACTGCAAACGGATTGTTCGGCGCGGTGGCGAGTGTTATGTCTGGCAGGGTCACAGGAATGTGCGGGTTGTGGTCGGCGATGATGCGTAGCCAGTCGTATGCAAAACGCTCCATGCGCACATATTCACGGGCATATTCCTCTGGAGTGGAGAGAAAGTGTGTGGCGCGGTTAATGTTTTCTACCACAGATTCGACCAAAGCACGCCGCCTCATGTCGAGGCCGAACCCAGGGAGCATGTCTTCGCGTGTGCGCAGGTACAGGTCGCTCGAAGCAGGTTTCTCATAGATGACGTAGTGCAGGTTGTCATTGGTGGCTACGAGAACGAGGTAATGCCCCGGCTTGGAGAATATGTCTTGCCGAGCTTCCTGTCGGCAACATTCTTCGAGCGCGAGATGCGAGATGCGAGCTACGCTTTCTTTGACGTTGAAGTTCGCGTCTTTCAGTTCTTCGAGAAATTTCAGGCGAGCCACTTGCGGCACGTCTGTTGAGAACGATACGTATGTATCGACAGAACCTACCTCCTGTGCTGCATTATGAAGGTCATTGAATATGCCCGCTACCTGAAATATGTTTTGGATATCCTCGGGACGCTGGTCATAGCGTGTGAAGGTTGCGTCGCCCTGCTCGATTAGGGTGAACACGTCGCCGATGTAGTGCGGCTTGCCGTCGCGGTAGGGCGCTTCGTTCCCCTTGCCGTAGACGATGCGGTTGTTGGCGGTGTCCTCGTGGAAGAACAGCCAGATGCGGTCCTCGCCGTTGGGCAGCGACAATGGCAGCACGTTGCCGTCAACATCGACGGCAACGGCTATGAACCATTTGTCTACATATAGCGATAGGGTCTTCATGTCGCTCTACGGGTCAACGGAACACCTTCTTGACGAGGCTTTTCAGGAAGCACGCGCCCTCGGCGATGATGATAGGCTGGTGGTAGTGGAAGCCCTTGTCCTTGCCGCTCTGCTGGTTGCGTGTCGCCTTGCGGTATTCCGGGTCGTCGGTGCAGAACTGGGCGATGCGTGTGGGCAGGTCGTCGAGGTCGTCGTTCAGCGAGGAGCCGGCATCGCGGTAGATGTTGGTGCGCTGGCTCACGAAGTTGATGAACAGCTCCATGTACTTCCGGAAGTTGCCGGCATCCTTGAAGTCGAAGTTGCCCATGCTGTCGGCAAACTTGTCGCCGGTCAGCTCCTCGTCGGCGGCAACGGGTACTCTCTCGCCGTTCTGGAAGTACGTCACACCGGTTTCGCCGCAGATGTCGCTGTCGGCGGCAGTCTCGACTACAGCCAACGGTTTGGGAGCGCACAGACCTCGGGCCACCTCGGTCTTGCTGTCGCCTTCGATTTCGTCGCGGTATCGTGCCTTGAGGCTCTTCTCCGGGAGGATGAACTTCAGCCCGGCGTTCAGGCAGTCGGAATAGAAGTCCTCTGCCGGGTGAGTGCCGGCAGCATGGCGAAGCCAGTGGAATATGCGGCCTCCCTTGCCGAAGGGCATGATTTCCACAGTCTCGATGTTGTCCAGGCCGTTGTCCTTGATGACCTTGCCGATGAGCATGCCGGAGTAGAAGAGCAGCAGTCCGCTCACATACGCTGGTATCGTGAACACTACCTTGGCGTTTGAGGCGAGCGAGTCGTAGAACGTGTCATAGTCGCTCTGTGTCTTCAGCTGGTCGAAAATGCTGTTGAGGAAGTAGGGCGCTTTTTCAGGGTGTTCGTTCATATCGTGGATGTTCTCGACATACACGTCTGTCTTGTGTCCCTCGTGGAAGGAGATGAGCGCCTCTTGAAACAGTTTCGATTTGGTCACGGCGTCGAAGAACACGCCCGCAGCGAGCCTTACTGAACTCTCTCGCATAAGCGATGCGACATTGTCCTTGTTCTTGGCTATCAGCATGATGTCTGTCGTGCTTCCGCCCACGTCCAGTCCGAGGAACATGTTGCTGCTCGTCAGGCCGAAATCGTTTGACATGGCGTAGCTGCATACAGCCTCCGCCTCCGTGGTCTTTTCGTGGGGGAGTGTCGGCTGCGTCCCGTAGGGGGTTATCTTGCAGAGAGCCTCGTAGATGAGTTCCAAGTCGTTGCGGTCAGAGTCCATCATTGAGCCGGGAAAGCTCCAGATGATCTGTTTCGGGCTGATGCGCTTTGTGTACAGGAAAGCGCACGCCTGCAGCCATACCGACTTGAGGAACGCTCCTTTCTTCTTCTTGCCGTCGTCGCCGTCAAGCCATTTCATGTTGTAGTGCAGCACACCGGCCTGTGTCGTGATCTTGAACTCATCCATTTCACGCACCAGCACATTGGGACGGTTGACAGGCACGCCGCCGGCTATCTCCTCTGCTTCGGTGTAGGTGATGTATCGGGAGTCATGCTCGTGCAGCCACGATTTTATCTGTCCGTTCTCCGAGGGGTAGTTGGTGAAGAACAGCAGCTCGTTGTTCTCGGCTATCGCCCTCGGGTTGTTGTTCTCGCGCCCCACGAGGACAGCGCGGTAATTGCCGAACTCGACGGGCTTTGCGCCAGCGTCGCCAGCGTTGTAGAACACGCAGGTGTTGTTGCTGCCGAAGTCGAAGCCTATGTCGGCAGGCTGGGTTGCCGGAGTGTCTGTAAGGTCTTTGACCACGTCCTTGCGCATCATCAGGAAGCCCGCGTTGCGCGGCTTGCCAGCCACGGAAACCGATGCCATAAGTCCGCAGAAGGGCTTGTCGGCCTGTATGATGTCATATTTCGGCAGGTCGTCGCCTTGGCCGGCAGGGTATTTTGCCAGCTGCTGTATGTTGACTTTTCGTCCCTCCTCGGGTGTCGGCTTGTATTTCGCTGTCAGGAAATTGCCGTCTATGGTCTTGAGTATCTCCTTGTTATAGCGGAATACAGGCTCGAAATGCTCCTGCGAGCCGTCGGAGAACTCGGAGAAGAGGTAATACCTGTTCCACTTGTCAGAGACGAAGTTGGGCCATGCTATCACACGCCCTTGGCTCTGCACCCAGTGGATGTTGTATTCGCGGTCGTTGAGGGTGACGCTCTCTCCGTCTATCTCCACTACGAGCGAAACCGCCAGCATCCCCGCATCGGTGATGTGCGCCGTCAGCCGCGTGTTGCCGCCGTCGGTGTATCCGAGTATGCTGCCCAGGTTGTTCTTGAATATGTCTATGCCTTTCTCTGACAGCGGCACGCTGAAATAGCCGGTGTCGCCGGTCTTGATGTCGCTGACTTTGAGAAAGTAGACGGGGGCGTCAGCAAGTTTCGGCCGCTGTTTCTCGGGCTCTGCCCAGCCCATGACGTATGTGTCTGCGCTCAGCAGCTCCTGGATGTCGCATATCGTCTCCGAATTGCCGTCGTCGGTATAGCTGAATGTGAAGTCTTTCTTCAGGTATATGGGGACTTTGCTGTCGAACAGGTCGGCAAACGGCTGGCGCAGTGACCCGTATTGCGCCACCGGCCCTTTCTCGCGCAGGTTGTTGCCTTTTGCCTCCAGCTCCTTTTGCCATTTTTGGATCATGTTTTTGAATCCGTCGAGGGCGATTGGCGTTTTGTTGTCGCCTCGCTGGGAGTTGATGTCTCTTTCAAACTGCTGGGCATGGCTGGCCAAGTTCTTGACGAACAGGTAGACCTTCTGTATCTGCTCCGATTCGAGGTAGCGCATCGGGTCTTCAAACTTGCCGTTGCGGTACCATGGTATGTCAGAGGCTTTGTCGAGCTTTGAATAGTCCACGCCGGTGAAAACGCCGGTGAAGGGGGAGGTGCCGCCGACGAGCTGGCTGCGGTAATATATAAGGTGCAGATACGGCTGCGCATCGGGGTTTGTTGCCAATGCTTTTTGGTCAGACCATACGTCGCTGTCGTCGAATAGCATGCGGCCGAAGGCTGCGGCGATGTCATAGTCTCCGCCTTTGGTGTTCATGACCACCGGTTTAGAGAAGCTGATGCGGTCGGGATACAGTGCCATCACTGCCAACAGTCCGCGCCACTCGCCGTGGAGCATCTGGTACATTTTGGTCAGCCCTTTCGCCTCGCTGGGGTCTGGCTTATGGAGCGAATCGAGCGCGTATTTGAACAGCTTGGCGCGGGCCCACGGCGTAGGCACGCCTGAAATAAGGGCATTGAGGGTGCGGGCATCTGCGTCCTTGAGTATGTCTCCGGTCTGGATGCCGCGTATATATGTCGAGGCTTGGGTCATCTGTGACCAGCTGCCCTGTTCTGTGCCAGTTGCGAGTACCACCTCGCTGTTTATCAGAAGTGCTTTTGACATGGCCGTATCATTTGAATTGGAAAAGTTTTCCTAAAGTGTCGTATGTGATTTTGTAGAACCGCTCCCCGGGGTTGGTGATCCCGGTGGATTTGTCGCCGTTCAGAATTGACAGGAACAGTTTTTTGAACTCATTGAACGGAGAACTGAACAAGCCGGTTGAGAATTTGTGGCTTTTGCCTATTTCATCGTCTCCATATATATCCTTGTTCCAAGCGAGTTTGTTCAGGGATTTGAGTGTCCGTGGCTCAAACAGTTTGGCGTTGAGCATCAGGTTGCTGCCCCCTCCGGCAGAGCGGTGCAGCTGTTGTAGCCATCCCTCGTGCAGGTTGCCGGAGCCGTCTGCACGGGTGAAAAACAGGCGAAAATAGTCCTTCAGGTATCTCACTTGGCTCGGATCGATGTTTTCAAAGCCCGGCATCTCCTTGTCCTTGCCATTGCGGGCAGACTCCACCAGGTCTGCCTCTCCATTGTTGAGTATCGCGAACGCCACGAGGCAGCCAAGACGTTTTGCAAATTCTGTCTGGTCGTTTCTTCCCACGAAGTCTTGGTATTCCAGCTTGCCAGACTCATTGACTGCGCGGTAAAGGTATTCGGCTTTTGCCTGTGCATTGCCTTTGATTGCAGCCAACTGGTCATCTGGAGTGTTGAAAAAGTCGCGTGCCGCGCACGCAGCCATCAGCTCGATGTAGTGCGAATCGTTTTTCTGTGCTGCTCCGCCCGTGATAGTCTTGTTGTTTTTTGCCCCGGCTTGCGGGTCCCAATTCAGTCCGCTCGTGCCGAGCATATAGAACCGCTGGTATGTCTGCTTGACCGATGTGTCGTCTGCGTAGAACATCATGGCTGCCTGTGAGTTGAGCGCGAACTTGTCGCTGGTGGCGATCACTCTCTCACGGCTCACTTCTCCTGCATCGGGTATTTTGAAGTTGAAGTATGCGGTAAGCAGCGTTGCCCCGAAATACACGTTTTTCAGAACGTCGGAACTGCCGCCGCTCATGATTTCCCCTGCGCGTGTCAACGCTCGCGGAATTACCGGTATCGACGATGCGCCTGTGCCTCCGAATACCGACCCTAGAATGAACACCTTTGCTGTTTCTGCTCCTGTTGCGGCGATCAGCGCACTTACGTACTCTTTCAGGTCGTTGTTCTCCGTGGCCTGTGCAGCTTCGATTATCGACTGGTACATCATCATCGAGCCGAGGTGCGTCTGTGCACGGTAGCCGTGCAGCAGGTTGAACTCCTCGACATTTTGGTCAAGCACCAGGTCGGCGAGGTCGGTCTCCTCGCGGTGGTTGAATTGTGTGTCTCCGTAGTTGAACACGTCTTTGAATGAGCTTTTCTGTTCATAGTCAGGAGAAAACTCATAGTACTTTATGTTGGCGGAGAAGAACGTGTCCTTATGGGTGGTGCGCTGCTGCCCGTTCAGCCCCTTGGCGTTCAGGTAAGCCTCTTTGACCTCTTTGAGCCGCGCGAAATTGCCGTTGTTCTTGTCGGTGTCAAGGGCGAGGAGGTGTATCTCCGTGTCGTCAAACATCCCCATGGCGCACAGGTGGATGAGGCTCTCGATGCAGCGCATGCCCGTGCCGCCGATGCCGAGTACGAAAAATTGCTTTGCCATAGTCGTCAGTCTTTTTTCTTGCCGAGTATTGAGCCGAATTTAGAGTTGCGGAACACGAACATCAGCACAACGCCGATGACCGCATACAGCGCGATGCTCGTCAGCAGGACATACAGGCTGGTCTGTTGGTACATGCTGCTGAAGCCGGGGTTTTGTATGCGAGGGGCAACAGAGAAATAGTGGTACAGCCAGCCGCAGCAGGGGAGTGCCAGTCCGATGACTATGAACCAGATGCGGCGTTTGATGTAGCAGCGGCGGTTGCTCTGCCATGGTATGAGAAATGCGATGAGGATTGCGATGCCAAGTGCTACGCCGGCGATTATAAGCCCGAGTACCCATGCGTCTGCCTGTGCTTGGTGAAGCTGCTGAAGCGTTCTTATTACGGTGTTCATGTCGTTGAATGTATTTTAGTTGCTGTATTTGTTGGTCTTGATATATATGGTGTATAGTACTTTCCCCTTCAGGCGGTCGGTGAGTTCCGGGTCGAACACGCAGTTCTTCAGGCTCTCCGAAATCGAGATGTTGGTCTGCCCTTGGTTGACCACTGAGTCGAAGTTGAACATGTCGATGCTGTTGCCAAGGATGTTCTCGAGGTCGGTAATCACAATTTCGAGCTTGATGTAGTTGAACGGGTCGCCGGTCAACTCGGCATCGGGAGCGAAGTTTTCTACGTCGAAGTACAGGTCAACATTGCTGTGCTTGTTGAACTCGCCTGTGTCAAAGCCGATGAAGTTGTTGAGCGGCACTTCATTTTTTGGCTTTAATACCCTGACGTTCTCTTCTGCTTCTCGTCTGTTGTACAGGTCGGTATAGTCTGTATTGATGACGGTTGCCCGCACGCCGATGTTCTTGATGCGGTAGCAGCCGAAGGCGTTGCGGTTGATGCGCAGCCCGCTGATTACCTTCTTGCCGTTGGGCATCAGTTCGCCGGTTATCGAGTCGGGTGCGTTCATGACGAGGTTATAGATGTCTTTCCATTCGATTGGCCAGTCCTGTACCTCATAGTTATAGTTGCTGTAGCCGGTGACTTCAGCTGCCAGCTCTTCGGCCGGAGTGGAGTGCTTTGCGGAGTTGCCCTTTTCATCTACCGGCACGGCCCAGTTGTAATTGCCGCTCAGGTGGAACTCGTCCACCTGCTGGAACTGCTTGAGGTCTACCACTTCGCGTATGCGGTTGTAGATGTTGCCGGCCATGCGGTCGTCAGTGAAGATGATGTAGAACCGCTTCTTGTTGAATGTGTTCCCCTTGTACAGCTCTTGGTACGGCTCAGCGAGGATGTGTATGTCATGCCCCTTGAGAAGCCATGTCTTGAATGCCTTGTGCATATACGGGTCGCTCGGGGAGTCTTTTGTGATTGTTTGTGTGAACAGCTCGCCGTCGGTGAGCATTACCGACTCGCCGTCACGCTCTGCCATCTGCTCGATCGCCCGGTCGAGTGCGGCATAGTTCGTTTCCACCACGTTGTTGAGCAGCGAGTATACGTCGCCGCTTTCCTTGTCTATCGTGTCCCCCTTGATTGACCAGTACTCCCGGGTCGCGGCGGTCAGCGGCGACACCATTTTCTGATAGAACGGCGAGGACATTCCCCTCGCTATGCAGGTGGAATAGTCCACAAACAGAGCCAGATTATCCCCTTTCAGATTATTGGCTTCTGTCGCTGTGGTGAGTTTGTGGTACTCTGACAGATACTTCGTGTCCGGAGCTGTCGGTTCTCCTTTGCGGCAGCCTGAGATTACAACCACTGCCACGACAATCAGTGCGACTGCCGCAGCTCCAATAGATGCTATTTTCGCTGTACTTTTCATCGGTCTGTTAAAGTTTGGTGAGCCGTTGAATTGGTGTTTAGTTTTGTCAGACACAAAGTTATAAATAAATTCTGAAATACGAAAAATTTCAGCGGCAAAATCTGCAGATTTTTCCTCGCAGCTCCTGCGAGCAACCTGTGCCGGCGGCGGATGCTTGTGTCCGACAGCATGTTGCGTTGCCGCTTGATGAGTGATGAGCGGCTTGGCAACGCAGCCGTTTTTGCGCAGAGAAAAATCGCAGTTTTCGCAATCGTGTATCACTAAATGCGACACCATGCGGCTAATTTTGCGCCATGATGCAATGTGAAGCGATATACGGACTGCTGGCGGCAGCTGTTGCAGGCTGTGCGCCGCAGTCCCATAAACCACCAGCTTATACTATGTCACTGTCGCGCTGCCGTGCTGACTTTACTTGCACGGCAGCGCGAAAATTTGTAACTTTGGCACGTGAACCAACAAATCATTCATATATAAATCCAAACAACCAAAACCATGACACAGGCAGAGAAGTATTTATGGCTCATCAAAACCATTAAGGATGCAGGCAGCATCACGCTTGCTGAAATTTCGGAGAAGTGGAGAGATAATGAGGAACTTAGCAGAGGTGAACCGCTGCCGCGTTGCACGTTCAAGCGGTGGTGCGGCAGCATATCGACTTCATACGGCATATTTATATGCTGCTCTAAAAAGAACGGTTACAAGTATTATATCAGCAATCCCGAAGCCTTCGAAGAGAACAAGCTGCGCAAATGGATGGTCGATTCCTTCGCTATCGGGAATATCATCTCAGACAACAAGTCGATTTCAGACCGCATATTGGTCGAGGAGATACCTTCTGGCCTTGTGTTCCTCTCGCCGCTGCTCGCCGCAATGCGCGAGGGCCGTGTCATACGCATGGCCTACCGGTCATTCGGCGGCGAGGAGAGAACGTATGACATCGAGCCGTATTGCGTCAAATTGCACAAGAACCGCTGGTATCTGCTCGGCAGGGGCGAAGACGAAAAGCTGCGCGTTTACGGACTGGACCGTATCGTCAAGTTGGAGCCGGTGGAGCGCATCTTCCGCTATCCCGATGACTTCGACGCGGAAGAGTTTTTCTCGCGCTTTTTCGGCGTGGTCGTCGGCTTGGGTATCAAGCCGTGCAACATAGTGGTCCGCGCATACGGCCGCCACCTGTATTATATGAGGTCACTGCCCATCCACCCCTCCCAGCGCGAGATTAAAGCACATATTCCCGACGACGAGGATGAGGCATACGCCGATTTCCAGGTATATGTCGCCCCCTCATACGACTTCATTTTCCATATCCTCAGCATGGGCGATATGGTCGAGGTAATCTCGCCGGAAAATGTGCGCCGCGAGGTGGCTGAATATGTCCACGCACTCGCCGACATGTACAAGGACTGCAAGTGAGGTGGCCGCCAACGTTTTAACAGTCGCCTCTCAACTTTGCCGCGCCGCCCGGCGTTGTACTTGAAAGCAAAACATAGTATAACCTATAGCTCTCCACTATAATGACTGGCAATAGCTCATTCAAGAAACGATTGCTCGGACTTCAGAACAACCTCCTGAATTTCGCATACCAGCTTACGACAAGCCGTGACGCTGCCAAAGACCTTGTGCAGGACACGACCCTGAAAGCCCTCGACAATGAAGAAAAGTATGTGGACAACATCAACTTCAAAGGGTGGGTGTTCACCATTATGCGAAACATCTTCATCAACAACTACCGCCGGCAGGTGCGCAGCGCAACGGTTATCGACACTACCGAAGACCTCTACCACCTCAAC
>CAKUKR010000078.1 GCA_934663645.1 uncultured Muribaculaceae bacterium
TGAATTGCAACGGTATTTGTGCGGACACGGCGTGCCGTGTCCGAAGGTCGGCGAGGGCGTATGTTGCTGAATTGCAATGATATTTGTGCGGACACGGCACGCCGTGTCCCTGCCAAGCCGACGACACCGATGACAGGCCGCCCGGCCGTGAGCCGACAACGATAAACGCGGGAGGCGCACATGGGGTGCGCCTCCCTGGAACAAGCAACTAACAACCATTACCAACTAAACATACAAAGTATGAAGAAAATCCTTTTTGCATCAGCAGCTGCAGTATCATCGCTGCTGATGGTGTCCTGCTCAAGCGAGGACATGCCGAACATCAAGGGCGACGAGAGCGTTGTCGCTGTGACTGTAGAACTTCCCGACGGTCTCCAGACCCGTTACGGCGAGGGAACAACCGCTACCCACCTGACTTACGCCGTATACGAGCACGGCAAGCAGCAGCCGCTTGAGGTATGCACCGGCACTGCCGACCCGAAGGTGGGCTCTGCCACCATGGTAGGCCTGAAGACCACGCTGTCTCTGCGCCTGACAACAGGCAAGAGCTACGACTTCGTGTTCTGGGCAGACGCTCCCGAGTCTGTGTACACATTTGACGTTGAGGGACAGACTGTAACAGCCGACTATGGCACAGCAGCCAACCAGGAGGCTCTCGACGCATTCTTCTGCGCCAAGACCAACTACACGGTAGCCGGCGACGCAACCATCAGCGCACAGCTGCGCCGTCCCTTCGCTCAGATCAACATCCTGACTGACGACCTGGCCGCCAACAAGAACGCGGGCTTCGACACCCAGAAGTCCTCTCTTAAGGTTAAGGACGTGCCCAACACGCTCAACCTGCTGACCGGTGTCACTTCAGGCGAGGCAGAGGAAGTGACTTTCGCTCCTGACGTGCTCCCCACGGGAACTGTCACAATCAACGACAAGGCGTATCAGTATGTAGGCATGAACTACATCCTCGTTCCGTCAGCCAAGACTGTCCGCGACATGGAGTTCACCGTATACTCCGCAACAGACGAGAGCCAGTCGTTCACTTTCGGCTCTGTTCCGACGCAGCGCAACTACCGCACGAATATCTACGGCTCGCTGCTGACCAACGGCGTGGATGTAAACGTGGAGATCCTCCCCGGCTTCGAGGGCGAGTACAACCTGGTTTCAGACTTTGAGAGCCTGATAGGCCAGCTGTCAGCCGGCAATGATGTGACGGCTACCGAAACTATCGTTGCTAACGGTTCAGACCTCGTCCTCAACATGAACGGCAGCACACTTGACAACACAGCAGACCTGTGGAATGAGGGTGCTGGCAATTGGTCGCTTCTCTCAGTTCGCGGCGGCAAGCTGACTATCACCGGCAACGGCAACTTCTTCGCCAAGGCAAATGACACCTTTGCGCTTGACGTGCAGAACGGAGCATACCTGGTGATTGAGAACGGCCATTTCAAGGGCAACCTCGACGCAGTGTACGTATCTGAGGGTACGCTTGAAATTCGCGGCGGCGTGTTCGAGATCCAGCAGTTAGGTGATTCTGGCAAGGAGTATGCGTTTATGCTGAATTGCTACGATCCTAACTACAAGAACGGCACTGCCAAGATCATTGTCAAGGGCGGCACATTCGTAGGCTATGACCCCTCACATTCTGACAGCGAGAACCCGCAAGCCAACTTCGTAGCTGAGGGCTACAAGGTCGTTGAGCATCCGAACTACAACGGCACAGGCCTGACAGCCTACGAGGTTGTAGCTGAGTAATCAGGATACAGAGCTGCATCAGAGCCAGGCATGGGCTATGGTGAAAGGCCAGGCGCCTGTGTGCCGGCTGCAATGAAAGCCAGGAGGGCGACACCGCTTGCCCTCGCAAGCCGTCAAAAACGGTTGAACTGGCGTGACGGAAAAGAAACTTACACAATCAATGTTTCATTTCATATTATAGATAAGTTTTATAATCACTCTGTCGCAATTTGACGAGCGGGATGCCGGCCACACGGCATCCCCTTTTTCGTATCTGCAGGACAGTCGATATGGCTGTGGGCGGACTGTGCGGAATTGGCGGCTGAAACTTTGTATATCAGATAATTGTTGTAACTTTGCAATCGAAACCAAGACACACAAAGCCATGGCAAGACCCATTAAAGAAACGCCGATACTGTTCGGTGATGATGTTCGCCGCTTTTTGGAGCGCATGAAGAACCCTCCGAAAGTATCTCAGGAAAAGCGTGCGGAGATACGCGCCTCGTATGAAGCCACCATGAAGATGTTTGTGAAGTGACAACGTGTTTACTTGGTTTGTTGAAGAGTGTGTTTTGGGGTTTGATGTGGGCTAAATATGCGTGAGGCTGATTGCGCAGCAAGTAGGAACACGGCGTGCACGCAAAGTTCCTGCTTAGCGGCTGTATTGCAGCAGGAACTTGTGTGCTGGGATTATCTCGATGCTGATGCCGTCAATCTCGACAGTGTCTTCGGTTTCGTAGGTGACGATTATGCTCCTGCGACAGGCGAGGCGTGAGTTTATGCTGGCCAATGCCTTTGTTTCACGCTCGAATGTGCCGTCGGCATCGTTCAGGCTGTAGCATACCTGTACGGCTGTCTCTGTTTCCGGCACATAGAAATCCACTTCAACTCCGCTGTTATAGTAATAGACGGCATCTTTCGAGCCGTGGACGCGCATCAGGTGCAATGCCACCATGTTCTCGAGCAGCGAAGTCCGTATGTCCAGTGCCAGCAACGATATTATGCCGTTGTCTATGAAGTAGTATTTCGGGTTGGTGACTTTGCCGGAGAGGTTGTCGGCAATGTTTTGGACCGGCAGTATCAGGTATGCTTCGGCGGCGTAGCCGAGGTAGTTTATGACGGTGTTTTTCCCGATTTTCGTGCCTGTCGAGGCTATGATGTTTGTGGCTCGAGAGAACGAGAGCGGCTGCTTGACGCTTTCGGCGAGTTTGCGGAACAGGACACGCAGCGCGAAAATGTTCTCAATGCGGTGGCGTGCGGCGATGTCGCCGAGGAAAATCTTCTGGTACAGGCTCGTCAGGTAGTCCCTTTTTGCCGTGATGTTCACGCACTCTGGGAACCCCCCGAATTGGAAGTACTCCTCAAACAGGGACAAGAGTTTGCCGCGAGCCGCCGTGGTTGCCGTCAGCAGCGGGTCATTCGGGTTTTCACCTGACATGAGCAGATATTCCTCGAATGACATCGGGAATACCTCGCGGGTCATGTAGCGTCCTCCGAGTGCGGCAGCAACATCCACGGACAGCATTTTCGCATTGCTGCCGGTGATGTAGACCGTGTACTTGCTGTCGGCGACACGGCGTGCGAACTTCTCCCAGCCCTCCACATTCTGGATCTCGTCGAGGAACAAGGCAGGACGCTTGCCACTGAGGCTTGCGTGGACTTCGAGTATTTTGTTCAGGTCGTCGAGGGTCATGCCGGCAAGGCGTTCATCCTCAAAGTTGACGTAAACGATTTCGTCCCATGGCGTACCGTCGGCAATCATCTGCTGTATCTTGCCGTACAGCATATATGACTTGCCAGCGCGTCTTACGCCCACAAGGACCTGCCGGTCAAAGCCGTCAAGCGATATAGACCGCTTGACCACATGGTGCTGCATTACCTCTGTGCGGTTTTCGAGCATTACCTCGCGGAGTGTTTCGAGTGCTATCATATCGGTGGTTGTCTTGTCTGCGGAACAAAATTAGGCATTTTTTGTCTTGTGTGCAAGACAAGCGGCACTTTTCCTCCGAGAACTCTGAGTACTCGGAGAACTCCGAGAAAGAGGGGCTGGAACAAAAAATGGGATGCCGCCTGTCGGGCATCCCATCTGTTATGAGGTTGTTGTTGAGGCTTTTCAGTCGTCGAGCTTGTGGATCACGAGGCCGGAGCGGAGCTTAGGCTCAAACCATGTGGTCTTCGGGGGCATGATGTTGCCGGTGTCGGCGATGTTGATGAGCTGGTCCATGGTGACGGGGTAGAGTGCGAGAGCCATCTTCATCTCGCCGCTGTCAACACGGCGCTGCAGCTCGCCGAGGCCGCGAATGCCTCCGACGAAGTCGATGCGCTTGTCGCTGCGCAGGTCGGTTATGCCGAGGATGTCGCGCAGGATGAGGTCGGACGAAACTGTCACGTCAAGCACGCCGATGGGGTCCTGGTCGTTGTATGTGCCGGGCTTGGCGGTCAGCGAGTACCAGTTGCCGTCCAGATAGAGGGCGAAGTTGTGCAGGCACTTGGGGTGGTATATCTCCTTGCCGATCTTCTCAACCTCGAAGTTGACGCGCACCTTGTCGAGGAACTGCTCGGGTGTGAGTCCGTTGAGGTCGCGCACCACGCGGTTGTAGTCGATGATGCGGAGGTGTGAAGCGGGGAATGCCACAGCCATGAAGTAGTTGTATTCCTCCTTGCCGGTGTGGTGGGGGTTGTTCTTGGCCTTCTCTGCGCCTACGAGGGCTGCGGCAGCAGAGCGGTGGTGTCCGTCGGCTATGTAGAGGCTGGGTATTTTGGCGAACTCTTCGGTGATTTCCTTGATCAGTTTCTCGTCAGAGATTACCCAGAAAGTGTGACCGAACCCGTCGGGAGCTACGAAGTCGTATTCGGGCTTGTTTTTGATGACAGTGCGGATGATTTCCTCTAGCTTCTCGTTGTCGGGGAAAGCGAAGAACACCGGCTCGATGTTGGCATTGTTGACACGGACGTGCTTCATGCGGTCTTCCTCCTTGTCGCGGCGTGTCAGCTCGTGCTTCTTGATGCGTCCTTCGAGGTAATCGTTCACCCAGGCAGCGACCACGAAACCGTACTGTGTGCGGCCGTCCATGGTCTGCGCATAGATGTAGTAGTTCTCTTTGGGATCCTGAACGAGCCAGCCTTTCTCCTGGAACTTGTGGAAGTTCTCGACAGCCTTTTCGTAGACCTTGGGGTCGTGCTCGTCAGTGCCGGGGGCGAAGTCGATTTCCGGCTTGATGATGTGGTAGAGTGACTTCTCGTTGCCTTCGGCCTCTTTGCGGGCCTCCTCGGAGTTGAGCACGTCGTATGGACGTGACACTACCTGCTCGACAAACTCTTTGGGAGGACGTACTCCCTTGAATGGTTTAACTGTTGCCATGGTTTTTTCGTTGTTTATTTAAGGTTGTTGTTTACGTGATGGATTATGCCTCAGAGCTGGCGGCAGACGATGGTCTGCAGGCGGTCAGGGCCGACGGAGACGATGTATACCGGCACTCCGAGGTATTCCTCGATGAAGCGTATGTAGCTGCGGAATGTCTCGGGGAACTGTTCCGGGGCGGTCATCTGCGTCAGGTCGGTCTTCCAGCCGGGCATTTCGGTATAGACTGGCTTGATGTCCTCTGCTGCAGCGTCAAAGGGGAAATGGTCTGTGCGTGTGCCGTCGATTTCGTATGCCGTGCACGCCTTGACCGTGTCGAGGGTGTCGAGCACGTCGCTCTTCATGAGGATGAGGCGTGTCACGCCGTTGATAGTGACGGCATATTTGAGAGCCACGAGGTCGATCCAGCCGCAGCGGCGTTCACGCCCAGTTACAGCGCCGTACTCATGGCCGCGGTCGCGCATCAGCTTGCCGGTTTCGTCGTGCAGTTCTGTGGGGAACGGCCCTGAGCCTACGCGGGTGCAGTAAGCCTTGCAGATGCCGTAAACCTCGCCGATGCGGTGAGGTGAGATGCCCAGTCCTATGCATGCTCCGGCGGAGACGGTGTTGGAGGAGGTGACGAAGGGGTACGAGCCGAAGTCAACGTCAAGCATCGTGCCTTGCGCCCCCTCGCAGAGTATGCTCTTGCCGGAGCTGAGCATGTCGTTGACGAAATACTCAGAGTCCACGATGTCGTAGCTTTTGAGGTATTCGGCGGCTTCGAGCCATTCTCGCTCGAGGTCGGCAAAATCCGGAGTTTCGCCCATTCGGCGGAGCATATCGGTATGACGGCTGACGGCTGCGCGGTACTTTTTGTCAAACGATGAGAAGAGGTCGCCCACGCGCAGCCCGTAACGCGACACCTTGTCGGTATATGCCGGGCCGATGCCCTTGCCGGTAGTGCCTATTTTGGCATCTCCCTTTGCACGCTCGTTGGCAGCGTCGAGCAGCCGGTGCGTGGGGAGTATGAGGTGCGTCTTGCGTGAGATTTTGAGTATCGCGTGCAGGTCTATGCCCTGTTGCTCTATCTCCATTGCCTCGCGGCGGAACAGCACCGGGTCGAGGACCACGCCGTTGCCTATAATATTTGTGCGGCAGAGGAAAATGCCCGAGGGCAGTGACCTGAGGACTACTTTCTTGTCTTCAAACTCGAGGGTGTGGCCGGCGTTTGGGCCGCCCTGGAAGCGAGCCACTGCATCGTAGCGCGGGGTGAGCACGTCCACTATCTTGCCTTTCCCCTCATCGCCCCATTGCAGGCCGAGCAATACATCAGCTTTTGCCATTACTGTTTTGCGGATTAGTTTTGTTATTCTTGTTCTTGCGGTTCTGGCGCACACACGATGCGCAGATGCCGAAGATTTCTATCGAGAAGCTTGTTGCGGAGAATGAGCCGAAGCGTCGTTGCGCGATGGCATGCGAGAGTTCTGCGTCGGGGACTTCACGTACCTTGCCGCATTGCGAGCAGACCAGGTGCATGTGCCCCTCGTCGGCATCTGCAAACTCGTACTGCGACTGGCGGCTCTTGAACGTGTGGCATGCCAGAATGCCGGCACGCCGCAGCAGCTCGAGCGTGTTGTATACCGTGGCGAGGCTGACATGGTATGTGTCTGCCTCAAGGCGGCGGTGCAGCGTGTCGGCGTCGAAATGCCCGCCCATGGCACAGGCGGCTTCGAGTATCACGAAACGCTCCTGTGTCTTGCGCATTCCCTTGGAGGCGAGGTAAGCCTCAAAGCGGCTGCGGAGGGCTATGTCGTTGCCAGTGCTGTTCATTCCCTGCAAACATATCCATACGGGGCAAGCAGACGTTGCTTGTCCCGATGACGTTGCAAAGGTAGCAAGCCGCCGCCAATATTCCAAATCTTTTCCGCTAATTCTTGCCGTGCCGCCGGATAAACAAACCGTGGCGTGCCGGCTTGCCTTTTGGAGAATATGCAAGGTGGTGGCATATAGCGCATTGTAATATTTAACGCGCCGTCCGGCGCGGTGTCGGCGTTATTTGGTATCTTTGCGCCGCATTTCGTCACCATGGCATCATTCTCATTACCCGAAGGCATATCACAGCGGCTGCGCATAGCCTCGCCGCTGAAGCGCGAGCTGCTGTTCCTGACCGTCCCGATATTTGTCGAGACGCTGCTCATCATGACCCTCGGCGCGATGGACACGTTCATGCTCTCGCGCCACAGCGACGCGAGCGTGGCGGCGGTGGGCCTCGCCAACCAGATTGTCACTTTCTGCTTCATCGTCTTTGAGGTCATCAACCTCGGCACGTCGGTGCTGTGCAGCCAGTATCTGGGGGCGAACCTGAAACGGCGCATGGAGCTGGTAGTGGGGGTGTCGCTGGTGGTCAACCTGTTTTTCGGGCTGGCAATAAGCGCGTTGCTCTATTTCTATGCCGAGCCGATACTGTCAGCCATGGGGCTTGGCGGCGAGATGCTGCCGCTGGGTGTGAGCTATATGCGCATCGTCGGCGCTTTCGCTTTCGTACAGGCTCTCGCCATGACCCTATCTGCCGTGCTGCGGTCAAACAACAAGGCCTATTGGCCTATGCTGGTGATACTTGTGGTCAATGTGCTGAATATCATCGGCAACTACGCGCTGATTTTCGGCAAGTTCGGCGCGCCGGCTCTCGGCGTGTCCGGTGCTGCCATCACCACAGCCTCGTGCCGCACACTGGCTATGATTGCCCTTTTCGTGATCGTCTTCTCCACCACCATACGCCGCTTCCCCTGGTCGATATTCCGCAGCTGGCCCAGAGTGGAGTTCCGCAACCTGCTGAAAATTGGGCTGCCCGCTGCCGGCGAGCAGATGTCCTATTCATGCTCGCAGCTGGTCATCTCCTTTTTCATCACCATGCTCGGCATGGAGGCTCTCGCGGCACGCACCTATTGCGTCAACCTCATCATGTACTCCTACCTGTTCTGCATTGCCATCTCCCATGGCGGCGCGATAGTGACCGGGCATCTCGTGGGCGCGGAGAAGTGGAAGGCCTCGTTCACGCTGGGGCGGTATGTGTGCCGCGTGGCAGTTGCGGTGACGTTCACCGCCTCGCTGCTGCTTGCAGTCGCCGGGCATTCCATAATGTCAGCGCTTTCCGACAATCCGGAAATCATCGCCCTCGGCACCGCCATACTCTGGATAGACGTGCCGCTTGAGATAGGCCGCCCCATCAACATCGTGTTTGTCAACATATTGCAGAGCGTGGGGGACGTGAACTATCCCTTCTATGTGGGCGTGATATTCATGTGGTCTATCGCCGTAGTTCTCGCGTACATCTTCGGCATACCCTTCGGCTTCGGCATACTGGGCATGTGGTGGATGTTCTCGCTCGACGAGAATGTGCGCGGTGTGGTGTTCCTGCGCCGGTGGCACGGCAAGCGGTGGATGCACCGCGCTTTCGTAAAGACAGTATAACCGTCATATATTATGGCTAATAGAAATGTTGTGTATCGCCGCGAGGCAATGAGGGTTGGAGAGTTTGATGTCATCATCGAGTGGAAGGACGTTGTCCGCATGACCCTCCGCTTCTCGCGGCGCTGTGAGTGTTTCCGCATCTCTGCGCCGCTTACTGCAAGCCGCAAGACTGTTGAGGATTTCGCATGCTCATGCCTGCCCTGGATGCGCAAGCAGATTGGCAAGGTCAGCGAGAAGAAGGAGAGGGAGAACAGTGCCGCCGTGCAGGACTTGACGGAGTTCCGCGCCATGCTCGAGCGCGTTATCCGCGAGCGTGAGGCCGCAATGGGGCTTCATGCAGAGAGGTATGTGCTGCGCCGCATGACCTCTCAATGGGGGTCTGCCAACCCTGCCAAGTCAACCATAACCGTCAATACGCGGCTGGCTGCATATCCCGAAGAGTGTACCGTCTACCTGATAACGCATGAGCTGGCGCATTTTGTCCACCGTGGGCATCAGCGCGAGTTCTGGGAACTTGTCGAGCAGCATTTCCCCGACTGGCGTAGGGTCAGAAAACAATTGAGGGACTAACTTCACAGCCAGTCCCACAATCTAATGTAACCTTAGTCGAGATAAACTTAATTGAGAGTGATAAACAATGTGTATAAGGTTGAGTACCCTCACGCATCTATATGCGGTCGAGTACGGTTTCAGCTAATTTTCGCACCGCCGGCTTGTAGTCCGGGTTGGCGCGTGTTTGGCGTCGCTCTGCGATGATGCAGCAGACAGTCATTGCCCGGTGTCCGAGCAGCCGTGCCATGCCATGCAGGCATCCCGATTCCATCTCAAAGTTGGTCACGCGGAGGCCTTCGCAGACGAAGCTCTCTATCTTTTCATTCATGTCCGGACGCAGGAGCGGCAACCGCACCTCGCGGCCTTGCGGCGCGTAGAAGCCCACGGCGGACATCGTGCATCCTCGCACCATATCGTCACGGCCTATGCGTTCCACCAGTTCCAGGTTCGCATCGACCGCGTAGGGGTATGCCCACCTTTCCGGCCATCCTGTATGCTCCACCAGCTTGCGCTCCAGCTCCGTGTCGCAGATTTCGTCGCGTCCCGCGTAGTAGTTGAGTATCCCGTCAGTGCCGACGGCTTTCTGCGCGATGACGAAATCGCCGATGTGGATGTCCTCTTGCAGCGAGCCGGAAGTACCCACACGTATCAGGTTGAGCGTGCGGTGCGTTTCCTTGACCTCGCGTGTCTTGAAGTCCACGTTGGCAAGCGCGTCGAGCTCGGTCAGGACAATCTCGATGTTGTCCGAGCCAATGCCGTGCGAGATGCACATCAGCTCCTTCCCCTTGTATGTGCCGCCAATGGCATGGAACTCGCGCGACTGCACATCATAGTCGATGCGGTCGAAATATGCAGCCAGCATGCCCACACGCCCTGGGTCGCCCACCAGAATGATGTTGTCTCGCAACTGGTCGGGGCGCACATGGATGTGGAATGCAGAGCCATCATCGTTGATGATAAGCTCCGAGGCCGGTATTATGCGCTTAGTGTCCATCATATACATTATATATATACTCTTGTACGGCATCGACAGATGTCCTTTCCTATCGACAGTGCAAAGTTACAAAATAATTTTCATATACACAACAGAAAAAACATTGCTGTCAATCAGTCCTTTATCAGTAGTAACGAAAATAGTGGGCAAAAAGTTGCCCGGAAATGATGCGTGATTGAGAAAAAAGTAGTAATTTTGCGCACTATCAAAAACGACCGGGAAAGATGCCGGAGTGGTCGAACGGGACGGTCTCGAAAACCGTTGTACTCTTACGGGTACCCAGGGTTCGAATCCCTGTCTTTCCGCTTCAAATAGCGTTTCGTCCTGTAATCCAATGGGTTGCAGGACGATTTCCTTTTCTGGCATCCGCTGTTTTTGCCCCGAAATGGCAGCCCGATGGCACGGTTGCGGAGATTAAACTCGATATTCTCCGCATATTTTGCGGAGAATAAGTTGGTTTTTCTCCGCAAAAGCACTAACTTCGCGGTATGATACATTCACGGAACAGAGCCGTATATATATGGCAGCAAGAAGATTGGCCGAATTTCAGGTGGGATGCCGATGCTTTGATTGTCAAGCTGGCTCTCGTGTCTGAACTTCACGGACGCCTTGCCGGCAAGTTTAGTGTGTTAGCCGAGGCAGACCGTGACCGAACACTGTTGACTTCAATGGCAGAAGAAGTCGTGTCGTCCTCTCAAATCGAGGGCGTCACGCTAAATCCAGAGTCTGTCCGCAGTTCACTTGCCCGGCGGCTCGGCATTGAAGAGGCTTCGCAATCATCAGACGACCATTATGTTGAGGGGCTTGTCGAGGTGATGCTTGATGCTGTCCGTGGCGGAAGCATGCCGCTGACCGAGGAACGGCTGTTTGATTGGCATTCTGCGCTTTTCCCCACAGGCAGAAGTGCCGGGCGGAGGATTGTTGTTGCCGGCTGGCGGCAGGGAGATGAGCCGATGCAGGTCGTTTCCGGACCGCTGGGCAAAGAGACGGTTCATTATGAGGCACCGCCGTCAGAGTGCGTTCCTGGCGAGATGCGCCAGTTCATCGATTGGGTAAATACTGCGCAGCTGCCGGTGTACATAAAATCGGGCATTGCGCATTTATGGCTGGTGACGATACACCCCTTTGATGACGGTAACGGGCGCATGAGCCGCACGGTGGCAGATACGGTCCTTTCCCAAGCGCATAGCGATGGCAATTCATATTTCAGTGTGTCTGCAGAAATTGTCCGCGAGAAAAAGTCATACTACGAGGTGTTGGAAAAGGCCCAGAAGGGCGGACTCGACATAACATCCTGGCTCCAATGGTTCCTTGACTGTCTGTTTAGGGCGTTGCAGCACACAGATGATACTCTGTGTGCTGTACTCCGCAAGTCCGTATATTGGCGGCATTTCAACGAGCGCGGCGTGACTGTGAATGAGCGGCAGCGCAAAGTCGTCAACCGGCTGTGGGACGGATTTTTCGGCAAGTTGACCACATCTAAATATGCCAAAATGTGCCACTGCTCGCAAGACACCGCAGCCCGCGACATCAATGACTTGATAGGCAAGGGGATGCTGGCCAAGGGGCAGTCGGGAGGACGAAGCACCAGTTATGCTCTTCCCCCAGACCTAGCTTAGCTGTAGCTGCGCTAAT
>CAKUKR010000079.1 GCA_934663645.1 uncultured Muribaculaceae bacterium
GGATGCTCGCGCATGAACGCCAGCAGCGGCCGCGTCCATCCGGGGGTGACCTCGACATCGGAATTGAGCAGCAGCGAGTACTTGTAGCCCGCCTCGCGTATGGCGCGGTTGTACCCCTCGGCAAAGCCGTAGTTGCGGTCCAGGCGAATGATGCGTATCTGCGGCATCTCGCGCTGCATCCACGCTACAGACCCGTCGTCCGACCCGTTGTCGGCTACTATCAGGTCGGTGTCCTCGTCTATGGTATGTTCCGCCGCCGTGGGGAGGAACTGTTTCAGCAGCGACACGCCGTTCCAGTTGAGTATTATTACTGCGAGTTCTTTCATTTTACAACGGCATTTATCATGTCAGGGTTCTGTGCATCCGCCCCTTGCAGGCGAGCCGGGGTGACGGTGTTGATGAGTTTCGCGTCGAGCGGCGCACTGACACGCAGGTAGTTGTCCGTCAGCCCGTGCATACGCCCGCCGGCGTGTGCACTCTCCCACAGCACTGTGCGCACAGTGCCCGTCATCGAGGCGATGAACGACTGCAGCTTCCTTTCAGAGAGCGCGTTGAGCGCAACCACGCGCAGGTTCTTCTCATGCTGGTCCACCGCGCCGCCCAGGTGCAGCGCCGCCGTGCCGGGACGCTCGCTGTATGGGAACACGTGCATCCGCGTCACCGGCAGCGACTCCACAAACCGGTATGACTTTTCCCACTCCGCCGCGTCCTCGCCGCGTGCGCCGGTCATGATGTCGATGCCGATGAACGCATCAGGCAGCTCGCTGCGCACCGTGGCTATGCGGTCGGCAAACAAGCGCGTGTCGTAGCGGCGGTTCATCAGCCGCAGCACCTTGTCAGAGCCGGACTGCAGCGGTATGTGGAAATGCGGCATGAACGCCCGCGACTCATGCGCCACCCAGCGTATTATCTCCGGGGTGAGCAGGTTAGGCTCAATCGACGATATGCGGAAGCGGTCTATCCCCTCCACAGCGTCGAGAGCGCGTATCAGGTCGAAGAATGTGTGTTCCGTCCCCTTGCCGTAATCGCCTATGTTCACGCCTGTTATCACTATCTCGCGGCCGCCGGCTGCGGCTGCCTGACGGGCCTGCGCCACGATGTCGGCGACAGAGCCGCTGCGGCTGCGCCCGCGTGCGTACGGTATGGTGCAGTAGGTGCAGAAATAGTCGCAACCGTCCTGCACCTTCAGGAAATAGCGCGTGCGGTCGCCGCGCTCGCACGAGGGCATGAACGGCGTGCCGGCATCCATGGGCGACACATCGACTATCGGGTGGCGCATCTCGAGCCAGGTGTCGAGGTATTGCGCTATGCGCAGCTTGTCATTCGCGCCTACCACTATGTCCACCCCCTCGATGGATGCCACCTCCTCGCTCTTCAGCTGCGCATAGCAGCCGGTGACGATGATGACCGCCTCGGGGTACTGACGGGCCAGCCGCTTGATGAGGTGACGCCCCTTCTTGTCTGCCGTTTCCGTGACCGAACAGGTGTTGACCACACACACGTCAGGCGTGTCGCCCTCTGCGGCACGCGATATGCCCCTCTCCGCGAGCATCTTGCCCACAGTCGAGGTCTCCGCAAAATTGAGTTTGCAACCGAGCGTGTAATAAGCGGCAGTGAGGCAGTCCTTCTTTTCCATAGGCACAAAGTTAACAATAAATCGGCACATACGGAAACGCCCGTGCCGCGCTGCCCCGAAAGCGCTGAAAAGTTTTTGACGGTGTTATTCCCCTCCGACTTATCCCGGGTACAGTAGGGACACGGCGTGCCGTGTCCGAAGGGCGGCGAGTGTGTATGTTGTTGAATTGCACTAACTTGGATGCGGACACGGCACGCCGTGTCCCTACTTGCTGACAGTACAATCGTCTGAAAACTGAGAGCCACAAACCCATTTCTCGAAGCGTCACCGTCCGCAAAGCGCGTCGGCAATCGCCGCCATGCGCACCCACACGCGGTCAGGCACCATACGCCACAGCGACACCACCGGCCGCCACCGCCAGTCCACCACTGCCACGCGCTCGCGGCGGACTATCGCCCGTATGATTTGCGAAAGCACCCTGCCGACGGTCATCTCCATGGGATAGCCCTTGCCCTCGTGCAGCAGCGGCGTCCGCACCCACCCGGGGCGTATGTCGGTAAACGATATGCCGGCTCTTTCAGCACGCGACAGCTGCTCCATCGCCGTCAGGTATGTCGAGGCGAACCGCTTGGAGGCGGAATATGCAGACATCCTCCCGATCCCCTTCGTCCCCGCTATCGACGTGACGGCTGCTATGTGTCCGCGCACGCCGTGGTCGCGCATCCATCGGTATGCTGCGCTCACCATACGCGCAAACCCCACGGCGTTGGTCTCCGTGATTTCCGCCTCGCGTTCCGGCGACAGCGAGGGATTGTCATAGCCGATGCCGGCAACGTGTATGTAATAGTCCATGCCGCCGACCTCCCTGGCAAGAGCGCAGAGACGGCCAGCGGCATCAGTGTCTGTTATGTCTATCTCCGCCACGGCGACGTTGCCAGGATATTTCTCCTGCAACTCGCGCAGCGGCGCGGTGCGGCGGGCTGCCACGCCGAGGCACACTCCGCGTGAGGCGAAAGCCTCCGCCAATGCCAGCCCTATGCCTGACGATGCCCCGACGATTACGACCCGCTTCATCTACACCCTTTCATTACTGCTTGGGGTAATGGTTTATAACGATGGTTGTGCCAAAATACCAGTATCGATTCCAGTCGCTGCCTTCATTCCCATTTTCAGTGTCAGCGTCTATGTCGAGATCGATATGCAGTTTTCGTATGGTATAGTTCTTGTTTTCAGGGAAATGCACTTTGAGCATCGACGCGCCGTCATAATTGCGTGTTGTACGCTCAAGCATGTAGTCGCCCCATTTCCATTTGCCGTCACCGACTTGCTCTATTTTGTGGTTGTTCTCCCACTCATACACAGCACCCTTGTCGATGCGTACTCTGATAGGCTTCCATTGGTAGAACTCCGCAGGGTACTGGTTAGGCTCGAGTACGACTGCGTCTTCAAACTCATCTGTTTGCCGGGACAATGTCACTTCCGTTTCAAAATCCTGCTCTGTGTAGTCGATGTTGTTTGATTCGCTGCTCGTACCCATATAGTATACTGCAGCATACCCCCATGGCGGACGAAAACCATTATTCTCATCATCGCAAGAACTGAAAAGCCCAGCGAACAATGTCAGCATTGATGCAGACAACATGGTTAATGCTATTCGTTTCATAACGATATATTTGTCAACAACCAACTCAATAGTCCTTCAAATTTATGCCGGTATTGCCGTAGTGCATGGAAATGGATGAAATGCGGTCATTCCATGAGTTCGAAGAGTGCATGCACGGCACATTCTTCAGGTTGCCCACACAGGTTCTGCGGTTTTCGGAGGTTGCTATGAAACTGATTCTGTGCTTTGTTCTGTCATTGTCTCCATAGTTGTAGTTTTTATCCTCCCACACAGTCAGCACAAAGCAAATATCCGACGAAGAGCCTTCGTATGCCACTGCCAATGACGACACCTTGTCATTCAACCCAACATTTTCCATATCGGGGACATCCAAGAATAAGTCATAGTCTGAACCGAAATTACCCCAAAAGCGGGTATCGGTGTAATACTTGTCATCAAAAAGAATGGCAAAACCCTTATCTGTATCTCTCATGTTGGCAAACGCGCTGCCTTCGGAAGCGTATGTGCCAACACCGGTATTGCCAGTTCCTTCCGACCTCGTTGGTGCTTCGCCGCGCAACAGTTTGCGCAGCTTCTTGTCAGACTTCATATCCTCGCTGTCAAACAGATATACCATATCCCCGATGACAACGGTCTCTATATCATCTCGGTTGGCAAGGCTTGCCATAAGCTCGGCAGTCTGTGCATCCTCGTAGACCATATTGCCGTTTTCATCTTCCGACACCGCAGACTCGTAGGTGTGCTTCTTGTACCGTATCTTCGTAGTATCCTGCGGATAGTGCTTTATTTGAATAATACAATAAGCCCAACGATAATCTGTGCCTGAACCAGACTCATTTTTCGTTAATACCTCTATATGCACTTCGATATTGCACACTGTATAGCCTGTATTTTCCGGCAGATGAACACGCAGGTACGTCACACCGTCACGGATGACTTTGGTAAACGTATAGTCACCTTTTCGCCATTCGTTTTCACCGATTTTTTCAACAGGAGCATAGTAATTAGCGTCCTCGTAGTATGTAGCTCCATTATTTATGTATGCCTCCGCAGCTTCCCATTGATAATACTCGTCAGGATAATTATCAGGATTGATCTCGAAGTTCCCATACAGTCCTCCGCCTTCTTTGTTATACCCTATCGGAATTTCGATGTCCTGGGCATGATAGTCTTCCACTATGTATGTGTTGTTTTTAGCAGGCGTTCCCAACAGATCCGTATCAGGAGGACAAGGAGCTGGATTTGGCTCGTCATCGCACGAGTTGAATGTCAACACCGCCATAAAACAAGCAAGTACAAGACTTGCAAAACTGGATATTCTGCTCATAATCAATATGCTGTTATATAGATTATCTTCAAATTCTTTCTATACTGTTTGTCAGTTTTAGTATCTCCAATTAAGCTGCGGTCAACCCAACAATTAGAAGAAGAACCCCATCCCCAGTTGTTGTGGAACTCAACTTTGCCATCAACTTGTTGCCAGCCATCGATTACCCATGCATGACCTCCACCGCTGCCGTCTCCTCTTACGATTTGAGGTATTTTTCTAACAGCTACATTTTGGTGCAGTTTTGTCAAATCTATACTCTCGCTGAAAGTGCAGGTATAACCCAAATCCAGCAAGTAGTGATATGCAGCTTTTATCGATGAGCCAGATTGGTGTCCGAATTTTATTTGACAACACAGAGCCACCTCATGAAAAAAAGAGGCAACTTGATTTCTAATTTCTGGATCCAAATCTGAAGCATCTGGCTTAGATGTCATTTCTTCAAATGGCAAATCTTTGTTGCCGTAGAATGTGCCGGAAAAACGCTTGCAATAAGCTATTGTCTGCGCAGTCGCCGTCGTTACACAACCTACCGCACATCTCCATTTACCATCACATTTGGAACACAAGCACTTTGGCGCGCACATATTGTACGGAAAATGCTGATGCCATTCTGTGCGGAGAAGCGGACCTATTATGCGGTTGATATTGGGATCTAATTGCCAAATAGAGTCGCGAGGCTGTGTGCCGGCATCGATTATGCCGCCGGCTGCATACGGCACTGCCCCGATCATGCCGGCAAGCCCTTTGTTCTCGACAGTGTCGGTGATTACGCCGTTGTCGGTGTATAGATACACCCCTTCTGCCTTGGGGTGAGTGCAGATGTATGCGTAGCCTCTTCTGCCATCAAGCTCAAAATCGGCACGTGCGATTTCAAATGTCGTGGTTTCATCTCCAGCACTGCGGGTGTCAGAACTGATTTCGCTGACACCGTCACCGCTGATTGTGTAGTAGTGCCGCTCGATATTGCGAACATCAACGCCGGCAAGGATGTTTCGTGTGCCGGTTTTGCGTTTGGCGCAATACTGGTTCAGCAAGACGCTCACCGGGTCTTGCGAGAAGTCTTCCCCTTTGGACGGGATGTCGTCCTTGGCACAGGATGCGAGCATCAATGCCGCAATGCCTGTAAGGAGTACCTTTTTTCTCATAGAATTACTTTGGTATTTTATTTGTCCGCAAAGATAGTAAGATTTTTCAAACCGCCAAAATAATCAGCTAAATAAAATTCAAGCAGCGTTGCCGCGATTAAAATCCGCAGCACCATCATGCGCAGACACACCGCGTCAGTTCCCAACCGATTTGCGCTGCCAAAGTAGGGACACGGCGTGCCGTGTCCGCAGCGAAGTCATTATAAATCAACCAATTGTGTATGCCGTCATTCGGACATGGCACGCCGTGTCCCTACACTGCCGGGGACATATCGAGCGCAGTATGATGACATTGGGCATACAGTATCAATGCAAAACGAGGCGGCGTGCGTTAAATTCGCACACCGCCTCGTATATTTATCAGAATTGGCACAACAGGTCACTTCAGGACGAGCATCGCGTCGCCGTATGCGCCAAATTGGTATTTTTCTTTTATCGCAACCTCGTATGCCTTCATCACTGTGTCATATCCGCCGAATGCGGCGACCATCATCAGCATGGTGCTGTACGGCATGTGAAAATTAGAAATCATTGCATCACAAACTGTGAATTCATACGGAGGGAATATGAACCGGTTTGTCCACCCCTGATAGGTCATGATGTGTCCGTTCATGCAGACCGAGCTGGCGATGGCACGCATGGTGGATGTGCCTACGGCGCAGACGCGGCTCTTGCGGTCCTTGGCGGCGTTGACCATATCGACAAGCTGCTCGTCAACGGTCATGTCCTCGGAGTCCATACGGTGCTTGGTGAGGTCTTCCACGTCGATGTCACGGTAGTTGCCGCGTCCGGAATGCAGGGTGAGGAACCCCTTTTGTATACCCTTGATTTCGAGGCGTTTCAGCAGTTCGCGGCTGAAGTGCAGACCAGCGGCAGGCGCCATGACCGCGCCCTCGTTGCGGGCATACAGGCATTGGTACCGCTGCGCGTCCTCCGGCTCGACGGGGCGGGTGATATAGTCAGGCAGGGGGGTCTTGCCCAGAGCGTAGAGAGATTTCTGGAACTCGTCATGGTCGCCGTCATAGAGGAAACGGAGCGTGCGGCCGCGAGAGGTGGTATTGTCGATGACCTCTGCCACGAGAGCCTGGTCAGAGCCGAAATAGAGTTTGTTGCCGATGCGTATCTTGCGTGCCGGCTCCACCAGCACGTCCCAGAACTTGCTCATCGGGTTGAGCTCGCGGAGCAGGAACACCTCAATTTTGGCGCCGTTCTTCTCCTTAGTGCCTTCGAGGCGGGCCGGGAACACTTTCGTATCGTTGAAAACCATCACATCGCCGTCGTCGAAATAGTTTATTACCTCCTTGAATATATGGTGGCTTATCTCCCCGGTCTTGCTGTTGACGACCATCATGCGGCACTCGTCACGGTTTTCCGAGGGGTATTGCGCTATTAGCTCCTTTGGCAGTGTGAATTTGAATTGTGATAGCTTCATATTCTTGTCAGTTTCGTTACTGGTTGTTTTTGATGTTGATTGTGTGTGTCAGTTGCTCGCCGGTTGGGTGTACCCTTCGGGGAATGTCAGCTCGGCGGTTGAAATGTGCTCTATGGCCTGGTCTATGCTCAGCGCGCTGTCAGCGCGGTAGCTGCCTACGCGGGTGCGCCGCAATGCAGTGAGGTGCGCGCCGCTGCCGAGGGCGGTGCCGATGTCGCGGGCCAGGGCGCGTATGTACGTCCCCTTGCCGCATACCACGCGGATGCGCAGTGTCAGCCGCCCCTCCTCGTCTCGGCCGAAAGAGAGCGTCTCCAGCTCTTTGATTTCGAGCGGCTTGGCTCGCAATTCCACCTCCTGGCCGCGACGCGCAAGCTTGTACGCGCGCTTGCCGTCCACCTTGACAGCGGAGAATACCGGCGGCACTTGCATTATGTGTCCACGGAACGAGGCGAGAGCCTCCTCCACCCCCTCGGCGGTGATATGCCCTACCGGGAAGGTTGCGTCTACCTGCGTCTCGAGGTCGAAGCTCGGGGTGGTCGCGCCCAGACACAGGTCTGCCACATACTCCTTGTCGCCAGCCTGCAGCTCCTCGATGCGCTTAGTGGCGCGTCCGGTGCATACTATCAGCACCCCCGTGGCGAGAGGGTCAAGCGTCCCGGCATGGCCGACCTTGAACTTGCGCACGCCCAGACGGCGCTGCACCGCGCCGCGCAGACGCTTCACCGCGTCAAAGCTCGTCCACCCCAAGGGCTTGTCTATGCAGATGATTTCGCCGCTTACCAAGTCCATGTCACCACACTATGCATATTATGCCCATGATGACGCAGTAGAGGGCAAACCATATCAGCTTCCCCCTGCTCACCAGCGAAATCATCCACTTGCAGGCGCAGCAGCCCACGATGAACGCGGCGACAAAGCCTATGGCGAGCGAGGTCAACGGTATCGCCTCGCCAGCTTCGCCCGACAGTATGTCCTTGAGGTCGAGCAGCGTCTCGCCGAGTATCGGGATTATGACCATGAGAAACGAGAAGTGCGCCACGCTGCTCTTCTTGTCGCCGAGTATGAGGCCTGTGGCTATGGTGGTGCCGCTGCGGCTGAGACCCGGAAGCACCGCCACGGCCTGTGCGCAGCCTATGATGACCGAATCACGCCATGTCACCTCGTGTCCGCGCTCATTGCCGCCGCGGGCGCGGCGTGCCGTGGCATACTGCGCGAAGCAAAGCAGCAACGCCGTGACACACAGGCAGATGCCAACAGTCAGCAGCCCGTTGCCGAAGAATTGCTCCACCCTGTCCTTGAAGAACACGCCCACGATGCCCACAGGCACCGCGCTCAGGAGAAGCTTGCAGACATAGTAGAAATTGTCGTCGCGGCGCAGCGTGAAGAACGACCGGCACAGGCCAGAGAACATGCGCCACAGTATCACTACGGTGCTCAACACGGTAGCGGCATGAACCACGATGTCAAACTGCAGTATGCGGTCTGACGGCATATCCACGCCGAGCAGCTCGCGGCATATCTCGAGATGACCGCTCGAGCTGATCGGGAGATATTCGGCAAGCCCCTGGACTATGCCGAGTATAAGCGCGTGCAACCAGTCCATCGCTTACTGCTCCTTTCCCTTTTTGCCCAGCAGGCGTTCAAACGTCGCCGGCTTGACGATTATGGCGAAAACCATGAGCAGAAAGCCGAGAAACGCCACCAGCGGGCCCACCACGATGCGGCGAGTGCTGAATATGTCGGGGTTGAACCCGCCCTCAACCGAGCTGCCAGGGCCCGCCATGAGGGCGAAGCCTATGATTATCATAGCCAGGCACACACCCATGCAGATGAAATTGTACTTGCCGAAAGGCCGCGTCACTGCGGGCTTCTTGTTCTCCTCCTCCGTAGGGAGGTCTTTCATCATCATTGTCATATCGTTGTCGTATATCTTGTTTCTGTTTAAGCATTTACACAAATCACTGCTCACTGGCGGAACAGCTCGCCGTAGTCGGCGTGCAGGTACTTGCGCGTGGCTATCGCCGCAGCCGCCACACAGATTAACGCACCCGTCACCGTAAGGCCGCCGGCAATGGCACACACCACCTGCCATTCCCCGGAGATTAGAGCCACAGACATGCCGCCAGACTCCACGGCCCACAACGACAGCCCGAGCATCGCCGAAGCGGCAAGCCCCGAGACGATGCCGTTCAGCAGGTTGTCGCGCAGGAACGGACGGCGAATGAACCCATCCGTCGCGCCCACAAGCTGCATGGTGTGTATGGTGAACCGCCGCGCATAGATGGCGAGGCGGACAGTATTGTTGATCAGAACAAACGAGATGACGAGCATCACCGCCGCTATCGTCCCCAGCACGCCGGCAAGCCCGGCGATGTTGCGGTTCATGCTCTCGACCATCGAGGCATCGGGGACGGCGACTTCACTCACACCATTCATCTTGCCCGCCTCGGCGGCTATGGACTTTATGCCCTCCGGCGAGGCATAGCCGGCACGCAAGCTGACGGAAATCTCCGGCGAGAACGGGTTTACGCCAAGCACTTCCTCGAGGTTCTCCCCCGTCTCCTCGTTCCATTCCCGCATCGCCTGTTCACGGGTGATCACAGCCGTGCGCGCGGCATACGGCTTTGCGGCGAGCAGCCTGCGCAGCGAGTCCACGGCAGCGGAGGGGATGCTGTCCTGCAGCACCACGCTCACCTCAATCTGCTCCTGCAGACGCTGCGTCTCGCGCCGCGCGGCATAGCCGGCAAAGGCGATGATGCCAATCATCAGCAACACCAAGGTCACAGAGACGATGGTGGTGAGATGAGCAGCGAGGTATGAGATTTTGAACTCCTTTCTGTCTTTCATCCGCTATGGCATTGCCGGCAACGTACGCGGACATCCGCCGGGTTGCAAAAACACGCTCAACGGAGCGGCGAGTGCAAAGATAATACATCGACGCCCCCTTGTCAATACCCCCAGGCTAAAAAATGCTGAAATGCACGCCCTTACCCCCGCCCCTCATCCGCCGCCCATTTACAGATTTGCGAATGTCGAAAATAGTTGCTACTTTTGTCGAGCAACAGAGCTGTATGATAGTCACTTTCAGCAAAGAATATTTGAAGACTCTGTATACAGAGGGTCGCTCGACTGAAAAGAAACATCGTTTTCAGCCGAACATAATCAAACGTTATAAACGTTGCATTGATTATCTCAAAGCAGCTACCAACAAAGAAACACTGTTTCTCTTCAACTCACTCAATTTCGAAGCGTTGAAAGGTGACAAAGCCGGTTTGTTCTCAATAAGGGTTAATGACCAATACCGAATTGAGTTTACCATGCAAGAATCGCCAAAACAACCGATACTTACCATATGCAATATCGTCGAACTCACAAACCATTATGATTAATATGATTACACTTGCAAATACACAATCCGACATGATTTCCAACAACCTCATTGCGTTTGAGCCGACTCATCCTGGAGAACTTATTCGTGATGAAATTGAAAGCCTCGGCATATCCCAGTCCAAACTCGCGGAACGAATAGGCGTTTCACCCTCGCTGCTAAATGAGGTAATCAACGGAAAACGAGCTGTGAATACGGAACTCGCATTGCTGCTTGAAGCCTCGATAGGAGTGCCGGCCGACGTTTGGCTGAAACTGCAGGCTGAATATAATATGCAGGTTGCCAAGTCAGACGACACATTCATGCGGCGGCTTGCGAACATACGCAGAATCGCTGCAGCACTCTGACTGGTTCGCATCGGGTCATTATGGCTCTGAGCCGAAGCCGGTTTGCATAAGGGGGAAGCCTCAACCGCTGCAATCCCGAAAAAATTATTAACTTTGCCACCGAAGCGCGACATGCGCAGCGACC
>CAKUKR010000080.1 GCA_934663645.1 uncultured Muribaculaceae bacterium
CGAAGACTAAGCAACAGCATACTGAGCTGTCATTGCAGGGACACGGCACGTCCCTGCCCAGCCAAAATAAAATCGGGGGTGCGCCGAGAAGGCGCATCCCCGATATGGGTTGTGTCCCGGCATGGGGACTGTTGCGGCTTGTTAGCCGTTGACTTTCTTCATGTGGGCGATGAGGTCGAGCACCTTGTTGGAGTAGCCGATCTCGTTGTCATACCAAGAAACGACCTTGACGAATGTGTCTGTCAGGTAAACGCCAGCGTTTGCGTCGAAGATTGACGTGCGGGTGTCGCCGAGGAAGTCGGAGCTTACCACAGCGTCTTCAGTGTAGCCGAGGATGCCTTTCAGCTCGCCTTCGGAAGCTTCTTTCATTGCAGCGCAGATAGCCTCCTTGGTTGCGGGCTTGGCGAGGTTTACAGTCAGGTCAACAACAGAAACGTCGAGTGTCGGCACGCGCATGGAGATGCCGGTGAGCTTGCCGTTGAGGTCGGGTATCACCTTGCCTACGGCCTTGGCTGCGCCAGTGGTCGAGGGGATGATGTTGCCGGCAGCAGCACGGCCGCCGCGCCAGTCCTTCATTGAGGGGCCGTCAACGGTCTTCTGCGTAGCTGTTGAGGAGTGGACGGTGGTCATGAGGCCGTTTATGATGCCGAACTTCTCGTTGAGCACCTTTGCTATAGGAGCAAGGCAGTTGGTGGTGCAAGAAGCGTTGCTGACGATCTTTGTGCCCTTGACGTACTCGTTGTTGTTCACGCCGCATACGAACATGGGGGTGTCGTCCTTGGAGGGGGCGGACATCACGACATACTTGGCGCCGGCCTCGAGGTGAGCCTGTGATTTCTCTTTTGTCAGGAACAGACCGGTAGATTCAACTACATACTCTGCGCCAGCAGCAGCCCAGTTGATTTCTTTCGGATCGCGGCATGAAGTCACGCGGATTTCCTTGCCGTTGACGATGAGCAGGCTCTTCTCGAGGTTGTAGTCCACAGTGCCCTCGAACTGGCCGTGCATCGTGTCGTACTTCAGCATATATGCCATGTAGTCAACGGGCAGCAAGTCGTTGATTGCTACCACCTCGATGTCGTCTCTTTTGGTAGAGGCGCGGAATACGAACCGCCCAATGCGGCCAAATCCATTAATACCAACTTTTGTCATTGCTATTCTGTTTTTTGGTTGATAATATTTTTTCTAATTTTGTACTCCCGAATACCGTTGGCCGGGAGTATCCGACTGCAAAAGTAACAATTAATTTTCATCTCGCGCTACTTTTGCATCGAATAAATTCCCTGCGCGGCTTCCGCCGTCCGCAACACGTTGTATTGCAACGCGGTTTTGGCAGCTGTGTCTTGCGGTATGCCTCGGGGGCTTCGCCCTCGTACAATGAAAACGTTTCAACACCTAACTGACATAACGCATGAAGAAATTTTTAGCAGACTTTAAGGACTTCGCAATGAAGGGGAATGTCCTCGACATGGCGGTCGGTGTGATCATCGGCGGCGCGTTCGGCAAGATCGTCTCCTCGCTCGTCGATGACATCATCATGCCCGTGTTTTCTGTCATCACCGGCGGTGACGGCTACAAGAACCTCAAGTATGTGGTGACGGAAGCCCAGCCTGCCGCCGACGGCGCGGCTGCGGTGCAGGAAGTGGCGATAAACTATGGCCTTTTCATCCAGAACATAGTGGATTTCCTCATTATCGCTTTCAGCATATTCGTGTGCCTGAAGCTGATGATGAAGCTGAAAAAGAAGAAGGAGGAGAAGCCTGCAGAACCGGCAGGGCCGACCCGCGAGGAGGCGCTGCTCATGGAGATACGGGACCTCCTCAAGGATAAGAACGGCAAGTGACGGCACTGGCAGACACGCCCTCGGGCGGAACGGGCACACGCAAGCCGAGGCTTTCCAACATCGAGCTGCTGCGCCTCCTCTCCATGTTCATGGTGCTGGTGCTGCACGCTGACTATGCTGCGCTGGGCGTGCCGGCGGCGGCAGACCTGTCCGTGTCGCCGGCTGAGACGACGGCGCGGGTGCTGCTCGAACAGCTGTCGCTGGTGGCGGTCAACGTGTTTGTCCTCATCTCCGGGTGGTTCGGCGTGCGCCTGACCGCACGCTCACTCGGGTCGCTGCTGTTTCAGGTGATGTTTTACGCTCTCCTGATTATTGGTGTCGTCGCGGCCACGCTCGGGATACCGGCAGAGCAGCGCCCCACTGCGTGGCTGACGCTTGTCCCCGGCTATCACCATTGGTTCATACGGTCTTATATCGGGCTGATGCTGCTGTCGCCGGTGCTGAATGCGTTCACCGCGAGCTGCACCTTGCGCCGTCTTGCTGCGGTCACAGGCTCGTTTTTCGCATTCCAGACAGTCTACGGGTGGATATGCGGAGCCGACGGTTTCCTCAACGGCTATTCGCTGCTGTCGTTCATCGGGCTGTACCTGCTGGGGCATTTGGCGCACCGCTTGCAGTGGCATACGCGGCGTCGCCGTGCGGCAGTGTGGGTGTACCCAGGCTGCGTGGCTGCCAACACCGTTGTCACGCTGCTGATGCTGGCTTGTCAGGACAGCGTGCCGGCATGGGTCAACTCTTACGACTCGCCGCTCGTGATAGCTGGCGCGTTGGGGCTTGTGCTGACGTTTGCCGGGATGAAGCCTTGGACATCACGCACCGTCAACGCCGCAGCCGCCTCGTCGCTGGCTGTCTATCTGATACATTTCAATCCGTTGCTGTTCGCGCATTACCTTGCCGCGTGCCGGAGCCTGCAGCGTCATCTGCCGCCAGGCGTGGGCTTGGCGGCGATATTGCTGTTTGCTGCTGCTGTGTTCTGCGTGTGCCTGGCGGTTGACCGCCTGCGTGTGTGGATAGTAGCCCCGCGGGGAATCGAACCCCGATCTAAGGTTTAGGAAACCCTTGTTCTATCCGTTGAACTACGAGGCTGTTCGGTTTCAGGTTGCAAATATACGGCTTTTTTGCGGAAGCGGCAATAACAACTCCGACAAACGGCTCGACAAACTGCCGGATGTGAGGAGGGAAATGTGTCCGTATCTCACTGATCAGCTTATACTTATCCCCAACGTAAAAGAGGGGCGAACGATTGACGTTTTCTCTCTGCATCTACTTCTGTTATGAATAGCAATTCCTTGTGGTCGGCAAACTCGGTCTTGCCCGTATTGAACGCCGCGTGGCGATGTTCGTACACGGTTGTCTGCCCGCACATCTCAAGGATGCGCCTTATGTCCTCCAGCCGTATCTTGTTCTCCGACGACTTGCTCTTGGAGTGGTAGGTGTTGTTGTATGACACTGCCAAATACCTGGCATCGACGTTGGCGACCAAGTCCGCAAATGAATCCACAGCCTTGCTTGTGCAGTAGCGGCTCATGTTCTCCGGCGCGGGCTTGAGAGCCACGCCGTAAAGCTGCGGCTTGTCCCACTTCACAAGTGTCTCGTAGAGGTGATAGAACCGGCAGTACTGCCGGTCCAATGGCATACATCAGTTTCACCCTTGCCGTTTTTTTGACAAGCCTTGGCAAAATCACAAACAATCCGCGACACGGCAAAATTCCGGTTAGGTAAACTCGGGAGTGAAGGACGGACGCTGGGATGAAAATACCACGCGATCCGCATCGCGTGCCACCTTTTTCTGTCACAATTCAAATGAAAAAGAATTATTATTGTTTTCTGCTTTTGTTGCTGTGTAAAAACAGCGTATTATCTGGCATCTGGTTCTTCCGGGCAATAGCATTGCAAATTTGCGCACATTCTGCTGTCATGCAACCGGCAAGCTAAATACCCGCGTTGAATGTTGCCAACACCGCGCAGCCGTCGTGCCTGTTGCCTGTCCTCCTAACGGGAGGGGTGCAAAAAGAGGGATGCCATGTCATGACATCCCTGACTTTCCGCTTAGCCTGACACCCGGGAGTGCCTGGCTTTTGAATGGCAGGCGGTTCGCATCGGCTGCATCCAGTCTTTAACTCTTATTCTTGCTAAATGAACAGATTCCGCTGTAGCCTCCCGGCCTGACAGAACCCAATTGTATCCATGCTAAAAATAATAACCTTGGGTTTTATTTCTTTGTCTGCTGCAAAGGTACAGAAAAGTTTTTGAACAACGAAATTTATTGGGCAAAAAAATCAGCAATCTGCGGTTCTTATCATATATTCAGCGCAACAAATGCGGTGTTTCAACCCCATTTTTGTGTTTGATGAGCGATTTGCGATGTTTTCATATTGACAGGAGTGGCGGTTGTTTTCATTGCAGCAATAAGCGGTTTAGCGGCGTTTTATCGTTTGGAATGATATTTTGCATCGTTTGGTATGGGGGTGTTGTGGCACGTGGATTGCCGCCGTTTGGGCTTGAATGGGGTTGTAGATAATTTTTTCGCGCCCTGACAGAAATATTGCAAATTTGGGAGAACCTGTCCGCAGGTCGCCCGCAAAATCACTATCACTTATGAAAGAGCTAATACTCGGACTGCTCGGCGGAGGGGCAGTGACGCAGCTGCTGAACACGTTGGCGACGCTGCGCCAGAACCGCCGCCAGATCAATGCTGCCGCCCTGGGCACGGAGGTGGAGGCGTTGGAAAAGACTATCGCCGTGCTGTATGCCAACTTGGAACGCCAGAATGCCCTACACCGCGAGGAGGTGAAGGAACTGCGCGGCGAGATAGCCGCATTGCGCCGCGAGAAGCAAGCGCTGGAGGAGCGTGTGCGCCGCCTCGGCGAGCAGCTGCGCAGTGTCGCGCCACGTCGGGCGACGGAAGAGGGGCAGCTGCCTCTCTTTGTCGGAGATGACAGCCGCCCCTCGGGGTGTTGACCGTTCAGAAGCCGGTATTTATTTGAACTTGCGGGCTATGTCTTTGGGCACAGCCTCCTTGTTGACGAGTATGTTGAGTGTCTTGGCGAGGAAGTAAGGCATAGACACGTAGAAGTATCCGCCGTAGAGCTGGTTGGTGTCCCAAGAGTTCTTGACCTTGTAGTATCGGTTGCCCTCCTGGTCCTCGGCGATGCCTACGATTACCATGCCGTGGTCGTCGGTTGTCTCCTTGTCCTCAAACATGCGCTGGCGCATCTCCTGTGTCACGGTGATTTCCTTGACCGGGCCCTTGATGTCAAATGTGGCGTTCTCGCGGTCCTTGTCGGAGAGCTGCACCCAGCGTGCGAGCTCGGAGCCCTCGAGGTCGGAGCCTGTCTTCTTCTCGGGCATCAGTGCATATCCCTGGCGCCACTTGAAGCCGCCCTCGCTCACGTCGGCCGCCCAGACTACGGTGTACCCGTTGTTGATGGCGTTGTCGACGATAGCCTGCATCTCCTCCATGGGGACGTTGGTAGACGGGGCCCATAGCCAGTTGTCAGCCACTTCGAGGGGGAATGAGGTGTAGAAGGGGTGGTGGGTGTAGCTCGTGATGCTGATGTAGTCGTCGGCGTTAAGGCCGAGAGCCTTGGCGTATGACAGCGGTGTGTATGTCTTGCCGTCAACGGTGAACTGTTCGGGGAGCTTGCCGAAGTAGGCGTCGAGTATGGCGTCAAAGCCGTTCACCCAGGCGGTTGAGAGCTTCTTGTTGCCGTTGCGCAGCACAGCGCCGAGGTATGACTTGAGGACATCCTCGAGCTCGTAGTGGTTGTGCTTCTCCTCGCCGTAGTTGAGGCCGGAGTAAACGCTTTCTGGCACGATGCCATAGTTGCGCAGCGAGTATATAACGTCAGCTGCGCCGCCGCCCTGTGCAAAGTTGACCTTGCCGTCCATCGAGATGTATTTCAGGGCCTTGTCATGGTAGCAGTGGCGCACTGTGAACATTTCGCTCAGGTCGAGCTCCGGGCCGCCCTTGCGCATGATTTCGTCCTCGAGGAACGTTGTGGTGCAGAAGCACCAGCATGTGCCGGACTTGTTCTGGTCGCGTACCGCGCCTGTGCGGACGACCTTGATGTCCTTGAACTTGAAGCCTGTAGAGTCGGGCACGACCACCTTGTCGTCGCCTGCTGAAGCAACATCTGTTGCGGTGTAGTGGGTTGCGGAAGCTGACAGCGATGCGCAGACGGCAGCCCACAGGAGTATGTGTTTCATGGTGTTTGGGTATTTGTATTTCCTTTGAGTGTGCAAACTTAGTAATAATAATTTAATCCACAAAGAGATGATTGAAATAAGTAACGAGAGAATTGTCGAGGCGCTTGCGGCAGAGAGCGCCGCAGAGTGTTTATATGCCCGTCAGGCGGGTGACGAGGGGAAGCGTCCGCCGCTGGTTTCCGCCAGCCGTCTGCCGCTGCTGCGCCGCCGTATCGGCTATGCCTGTGCGCGGCTTGCCGACCGCCTGTCGCCATGGGCTGACAGTGCCGTCCATGATGGCTCGGCATTGCGCATCTCGCTGAAAAGCGGGTATGCAGGCCGCGAGGCCGCCATAGCCTCGGCGGTTGAGGAGTGCCTTGCCGCTGACCTGTGGACCCAGGTGGCAGCCGGGGAGTTCCCCGAGGTGGCGCAGCGTGCCGCCGTGCGTCGCGATGCCGCCATTGACCGTCTTCTCGCCTCGCTTGTGTGAGAGGTCAGAGGCGGTTGGTGATGTCGATGAACTCCTCCACGGAGAGCTGCTCGGGGCGTTTCTGCAAGATGGGGTCGCCGCTGAGTGTGCAGCCGGGCGACATGAGGCCGGCGAGGGAGTTGCGCAGCGTCTTGCGGCGCATTCCGAATGACGTTTTGACCACGGTCTTGAACTTCCGCTCGTCGCAGCCCAGGCCAGTGCGCGTGTTGCGTGTCAGCCGTATCACGCCGCTCTTGACCTTGGGTGGCGGCGCGAACACGTTCTCGTCAACGGTGAACAGGTATTCGCAGTCGTACCACGCTTGCAGCAGCACGGAGAGGATGCCGTAGGTTTTCGACCCTGGTGCGGCGCAGATGCGCTGCGCCACTTCGCGCTGCAGCATTCCGGCGACTACGGGGATATGCTCGCGCAGGTCGAGCACTTTGAAGAATATCTGTGACGAGATGTTGTAGGGGTAGTTGCCAATGACCATGAACTGGTCGGGGTAAATCTCTCGCAAGTCGAGGCGGAGGAAGTCGTCGGCGACTACGGGCAGCTGCGGGTATGCGTGGGCGAGGTATTCCACGCTTTCGCCGTCAAGCTCGATTGCTGTGAGCTGCGGGTGCCTGGGTATCAGGAACTGTGTCAGCACGCCTGTTCCCGGGCCCACTTCGATGACCGGCAGAGAGGCGTAGCTGCTGCCGACGGCATCGGCAGAGATTGTGCCGGCGATGCGGCGGGCAACGTCCATGTCGGTCAGGAAATGCTGTCCGAGCGCTTTTTTGGGTCTTACTGGTGTCGGCATATATGTTGTGTCGGTTTCCGGTAGATATGTTTCTGTAAAAGAGTGTGCCGTAATCCTGATGACCTGCAATTCGGGATTACGGCACATTTATTATACGCGCCGAGGGCTGTAATTATTGTATCACCGACGGCGGACGGCGCGTATGCGTCTGCCGGCCATTCGCGGCGCAGAATATGCCATGTCGCTCCAAGCGTATGCCGACACGTTGTCGCCCAGCGCGGTTGAAGTCCAGTAGTCGCCGTCCATGGGGGTGCATCCAGAGCCGAAGTTCAGCACTCTGACAGTTGAGAACTGGCTCGTTGCCGGCAGATACCACTTTATTTCATCAGCTGTCAGCTGCTTGACTGTATATGACGTTTCACCCAGATATGACTCGGAGACTATCCGGAACTTGTTCTTGCGCAGGCAGATGCCGGCGGCATATTCTGCAACGGAAACGTTTGTGCCTGATTCACTCTCAACGACAAAGCCCTCGCTTTTCAACCATTCTTCCGTGCTGAGCGTGTTGCCACCAGAGAATGTATACAAAGAGTATGTATTGGCAAGGCCGTCAGAGAACGAACCTGCGTCAGTGACGTTGTTGGCTTTGGAATAGTCGAGTGTCACGCGCATATAGTCTCTTTTGCCAACTTTCGGGACAGATTCAACTTTGATAAATGGAGGGTATTGGATAGGAGTTCCGAAAATTGGTATGTCATTGCCCGACATGGCAAGCTGCATCTTGATGAGCCAAGCGTTTATGCCCCCTATGGTGCTGGCACTGCGGTATGTCACCTTGCGATCCCAGTGGAAACCGTATGGGAACTCCCTGGTTTCGCCTGTCTCCTCTTCGATGGCCTCCCAGCCGATGCCGTTTGCGTCCCAGTTTGGGTGATGCTGGGTGATGGTCCATTTCTCGTGTTTCCTTTTGGCATAATCCACGTTGGGGTATTTGGCAGGGTACAGCTCGAGCGTTATGGGGATGTCGCTGTCAGTGTTGTTCTCCTCAAGGAACAGGTATGCCACGCCGGCAGCCATCGTGTCAGAAACCTTGCGAGAGCGCAACGGGCTTACCCCCATCGACTTGCAGTAGTCCTTGTAGTTGTCGTCGTCAGCAATCCAGTAGCCTGATTTCTCATAGGGCGCCAGGTCGGACTTCAATGAGGCGCTTTCCGGGCCTTCCGTTATCTCGAGCGTCCAGCCCCCGTCCCTCGACAATCCTGATGAAGTGATGTGTATCGGAATGATGCAGTAATGTGCATCTGCTTCGTGAGTGTTATTGTTGTCGGCGAAATAGAGTTCGTATTCCGGAGTTATGCTGAGGACGTATGTATGCGTCTGCCCCATCTTCCACTCGCCGCTGAGGTCTGCGGAGAGGGAATATGTCTTCTTGCGCACTTTGTCATAATACTTTATGGTCATCCTGACGGCAGGTTTCGAGCCCGCAGTGGCGAGCTGCTGCGGCAGCATCAGGAGAGTGTTGCTGCCGCCGAGCATCTCCTGTCCTTCCTCGCCGGAAACGTCAGTATTCGGAGTGACGGTGTATGTGCCGGCAGCTCCCATGCCGTACCAGTCGCCAGCCTTCATGTCGTATGACGCAGAGGAATACACATGCTCAAAAGAGACGCTCTGCAATGTGCCGGCGGGCATGGTCTTGCCAGCCTTAATCTTGACTGCCGACAGCAGATGCCTGAATGTCAGCGGCACGGCGGGATGTTTCTCATTGGCTTTGTGCATGACGCTGCTTGCGGCAAACATCAGGTCTGACTGGTCAGCGACATTCTGTGGAACGGTATATGACAACGACCTGTCGCCGGGCGAAGTTGGACGCCGGAGCCCCTTGGCATCAGCCGGCGCAACGGCATAGAAGTCGAAGTCCATGTCTCGGTCGGGCCAGAAATAGACGTTGTCCGAATAATATGCGTTGCCGCCGTTTCGGAACATTTCGCCTTCTATGTAGAATTTGTCAGCTCCGCCGTCGTTGACGTATGCGTAGCAGTCGAAGTCTGTCAAATCCCGTGCGTTTGTCACCTGATAACCGCGCGTATTGTCGTCGCGATTGCCTATGCCGTCCACTGTTTCCATGCGCATGCAGAGTGTGTCCGCGCCCTCGCGGCTCCGCAGCACATACTGCCTTCCGTCAGAGCATTTCTCTCCGTATGAGACGGCATCTCCCTGCTTGAAGCAGATGCGGCTGGAGGCATTGCCGCTGTCAGAGGGCATATCGTCACTGGCGCATGAAGCGAGGATTGTTGCTGCAGCAATGCACAATCCGCTGATATGTAATTTATTACAGTTCATTCAGAGTTGTGTCTTTATAGCATTTGCCAGTCAATGGGCAAGTAATGTACTGGCTCTCGGTGGTGGTGGATGCAGGGAGATGTCCCGCTCCCTGCACCCTGTTTGAGATGTTGGTTGAGGAGCATACGTTTTCAGGCGTATGCGGATCGGGGGCTTGTTACGGCTTTGCTGTAAGGTCCTTGTCAGTATAGTCCTCCCAATCCTTGACAGTCTCTACGGTAAACTCGATAGGATAGAGCTTGTCACCGGGCTTGATGTTGTTTTCATCGAGCGTTGCGACAAGGTTGTAGCTCTTGCCGCGCTCCATGTCAAAGCCAGGTACACGGAGTGTATGGTCAAATGTGGCGGCAAGCACCTCGCCGTAGTAGATTTCAACAGTGAATTTCAGTGTCCACTCATGCTGGTTGTTGGCTTCGGTAGGTATCAGGAACTTGGAGCCGGTTGAACCTCCGCCGTTTACAGCAATCTTGTCACCGTAGTTGTCAAATGCGAGCTGGAATGTCGGAGTGTTCTGCACGTCATGCCAACCCGGGGCTGCGGCCATCATGTCGATTTTGCCTTTGGAATGTGCATTGACCACAACAACGTCTTTGACTACAATCTTGGCGTTGTTGTTGTTCAGGCCGTTTTTGAATGTGAACTTCACACGTGCGAGGAGATGCTGGAAGTTGAGCTGCACCTTGCCCATAGCGGAGGGCGTATTGCACAGGATTTGCGGATTCCATGCATAGAGGAGGTCTTGCTCGCCGTTGGCGGCCTCGTTGTCAAATTCGATTGTGCCGGCTCCGTGCATTTCCTGTGTGGGGACATCGCCGCTGGTTGTCGGCACGAATGTCCAGTGAGCGTCTGTCGCAGGGGCGATTGATGTGAACCAGTATGTGTTGCCTGCTACCCAATACTGTGTGTTGTCATAGCTCCATATTACGGCATCCTTGTTTGTGCCGTTACGGTATACACGCTCGCCGTCGAACAGGGTGCCGGCCGGGTTGTTGATGAAACCCCATACCTTGAAGTCCTGAAGGTTGTCTGCTGTCAGGTCAGTTGCACGTGTGGAGTTGTTGACAAACACGTTGTCAAACGAGATGGCGTTGCTCTTGGGCATCTCGACAGTCTCGTCGTTGGAGCAGGAAGCTGTCAGCAGTGCTGCAGCTGCTATGCCCATAACCATAATCTGTTTCATAGAAAAATGAATTAAGGTGTTGTTTGAATTATGTGTTTATTGTATTGTCAAGTATCTGTGTCAGAAAGAAATGGGTATGTCCTCGTATTCGCCCCAGCCGTCCACGTCCACGTCGAAGCCGCCGGAGCCGCCCTTGCCGTCCTCGTC
>CAKUKR010000081.1 GCA_934663645.1 uncultured Muribaculaceae bacterium
ATTCAGTGGGTTCAGCACTCTTAAGACTGCGTCAATCAATGCGAAAACTATCGGCACAGGGGCATTCAATGGCTGCTACGCGCTGGCTTCTGTGACTATCGGCAACTCTGTTTCTTCTATTGGCAATTATGCGTTCAATGACTGCTCCAAATTGAAGACCGTAAATGTAAAAGCAAGCAACGTCGACTTCAGATCCGTGTTCCAAGATTGTCCCATCAAGTATTTGACAATAGACAATCCAGACGTAACAATAGCCGATGGGTCATTCAGCGAGTTCAGCACACTCAAGACTGCGTCAATCACGGCTAAAACAATAGGCAAAAAAGCATTCTCTCGTTGCACCGCGCTGACCAGCTTGACACTTGACAAGATCGTGAGTATCGGGACCAATGCGTTTGAGGGCTGCTCCAAGCTGACTTCCGTGACAATCCCTAACTCCGTATCGTATATAGGCGGCTCTGCTTTTTATGACTGTACCAAACTGGCATCTGTCGACTTGGGAGATTCCGTCACTACTATAGGCGGCTTTTCTTTCTACGGATGCTCCAAGTTAGCGTCCGTGTCGATTCCAAACTCCGTCACTACCATTGGAGACCAGTCGTTCTACGGCTGCTCCGCACTGGGCGCTCTTGACATTGGCGGTTCGGTCACCTCTATAGGCAGCAATGCTTTCTACGGCTGTACCAAGTTAGCATCTGTGGCAATTCCAAATTCGGTCAAGACCATTGGCAATGGGGCATTTGAAGGTTGCACTGCGATAACCTCGGTAAACATCGGCTCTTCAGTAGATGAAGAGTCTCTGTCAAACAGCCGTCTGTTGTTTTGCAGCAGTTCAGTAGCGAGATTTGACGTGTCAAAAGACAACCGCTATCTCTGCTCGGCAAATGGAGCTGTCTATTCCAAGGACAAAACCAAGCTGCACCGCCTCGCACCGGGACGGAAAGACGTGTCCTTCACTATTCCGAACACCGTCAAGGTCATCGGCAATGCTTCATTAACTGGCTGCGAAGCACTCGGGGTCGTGACAATTCCCAGTTCTGTCACGACCATCGGGAGTGATGCATTCAACGGATGTTCCGCTCTGGCATCTGTTTATATTCCAAACTCTGTCACAGAAATAGGCAGCCAGGCATTCTCCAACTGCTCCTCGCTGGCTTCTGCCGACATCGGCAATGCAGTCACATCAATTGGAAGCGCGGCGTTTTCAGGCTGCTCTTCATTGTCTTCAATAGCTATTCCCAATGCCGTTACAACAATCGGCTACAGTGCTTTCGATGGATGCACTTCGCTGAAAACAATGACTGTCGGAAATTCTCTGGAGAATTTGACTAACTCTGCTTTCGGAGGTTGCTCCGCACTGACTGAAATCAATGTCAACTCAGGCAATCCGCATTTGTGTTCGGGAAACGGCGTTGTCTACACAAAGGACAAATCCACATTGTGCTGCTATCCACAGGGCAAACATGGAAGTTTCTCTATCCCGAATACAGTCACCGTTATAGGAGACAATGCATTCTACGGCTGCTCTGTGCTGGCTTCTCTCGACATACCCGAGACTGTCATAACAATTCCTTCATGTTTCGGCGGCTGCACGTCTTTGAAGACTGTCAGCATCGGAAAATCCGTTGAAACAATCGATGCAGGTTGCTTCTACGACTCCCCCTTGCAGACTATCGTTTGCCAGCCAAACAATCCGCCCACACTGAAATTTGCTGATGAATATGGACGTGCCAAAAATCCGTTCAACGGCGACACTTACTCCAACGCGATGCTGTACGTCCCGACAGGGCGCGGCTTCAAGTATGTGGCAGCGGAGGGTTGGCGCGAGTTCCGCAATGTCGAGGAGATGGATTCGGGGGTTGAGGACGTTGTCGGCGAGGAGGCTGTCATCCGCGTGGTTGACGGCAGCATCGTCATCGACGGCGCGGCGGCTGATGCTGCTGTCGAAGTCTACGACACGACCGGCAAGGCGGTATATCTCGGCGCGGCTGCGGAAATACCCTCTATGCCTCGCGGCATATACATAGTCCGCATCGGCGGCAAGTCCGTGAAAGTCACGGTATAACCGCTGCAACCCAGCACTTTCTTAAAGTCCCTAAGGTCATTACCGACCTTAGGGACTTTGGTTGTTTGGAGCAAGTGGGTGTGTTAAAAATGAGGGTGGGTGAAAAATTTTTTTGAGTGGGTTATTTTGTTGTGTGTCAGGTGCTTGTGGTGGGCATTAGTGTGTTGTGGCGGTAGTCTGGTGGAAAATTCTATTGTTTTCAATTTTGTTCTATCAAATATTTGATGTAACTTTGCAGCGCAAAAGGGCGGGAGACCTGGTCGCGCCGGCAGCGGCGCGGCGGTTTTCGCCAGGCTTGCAGAGAGAACCAACATTATTATTACACTTAAAAACTTTTCAGCATGAACACTGATGAATTGAAGGTGTCCGAGGCTAAGGACACCGTGCAGGAGGCTGGCTTGATGCCGCCCTTGCAGAAGCCCGAGGACGCGACGGCTGTCGCGGAGGGCGCAGCGGAGCCGCAGGAGGCATCGTCTGAATCGGCGGTTGATGCCGTGGACGCAACTGCCGTCGGCGAAGCAGCGGAGGCCGTCCCGGAGTTGCTTGGTGCGGCATCGGCTGACGCGGAAGATGTCGAGTATTTCACTGACTATGACGCGAAAACGACGGCTGTGCCAACCGGCAAGATGCAGTTGGCTGCAACCGCTGCGCCTTCGGGCGAGGTGCGGGTGAGCATCCCTGTGGCTGGCGGCGAGGGGTATGTGTCGGAGGCCGATGCGCAGCGCATGGCGGAGGAGGCGTACCTGCGTGGGCGCAACGAGGCTGTCCGTATGCAAATCCTTGCCGACAGCAGCACTGTCGCCGGGGCGGCTGTGAGCGGCGACCTTGCCGACGACGTGAGCGCGTTGTTCGCCCCGCGCCCGAGCGTGTGGGACGGCTTTGACGAGCAATGAGGGACAGACTGTCCTGTGAGGGGGCTTTCGGCTGCCCCTGACGACCTGAAAATCAAGAGAAACAAAACAATCACAAATCATCAATTTTCAAATTATCACTATTATGGCAGAAAACAAGAATTCATTCGTGCCCGGAACTACCCTGGGCAAGCACATCAGCGGCGCACCGCTGACCACCGACCTCGCAGACGCGGCATCGCCCGGCCTGTTGACCAATGACATCGACGGCAAGATAGTCAAGATACGCCCGATGGCGACCCCTCTCGACCAGATCAGCCGCCTTGGGCATACGCGCCCGGTCAGCTCAATGGAGGTGGACTACTATTCGGTAGACACTCGCATAGACCGTGCGACGGTCAAGGAGGCTACGAAGGTGAGCGACCTGGACGGCGGCATGCAGCGCGTGCGCCTGGCGGTGGGCGAGCCGGAGGCCTTCGAGGTGTCAGACACGATGAGCCTCGCTGTGGGCAGCAGCCGCTACACGGGCTATGTCATGGCGAAGGGTGAGGAGACGCTTGACGTGATATTGCCGACGAAGCTCGACATCACGAAGCTCCCTGACGTAGAGGCGATACGCATGGGACGCGCCGCCACGCAGCTCGACGTGCAGTCGCCGCAGTTTGCGGTGCTTCCGCACCGCCGCACCAACCTGTGCCAGATCTTCAAGCAGCAGATAGAGCAGAGCGTGGTGATGCGCGATTCGCACAAGGCTATCGGCTGGGAGTTTACCGACCAGCAGGAGGCGGCGATCTATGACATGCGCATGGGGATGGAGAAGCAGTTCCTCTTCGGCACGAAGTGCAAGCTCTATGACCCGGTGAAGGGTGAGAACGTGACCATAACGGAGGGCGTGTGGTCACAGGCGGGCAAGACCATCCGCGTGGATCTGACTACCTTCTCGACCGAGTCGCTGATAGACATGCTGCGCGAGGCGTTCACCGAAAATTCGGGTTCGCGCCGCAAGGTGCTGATAGCCGGCAGCGAGCTGATCACGGCAATCAACAAGTTGGAGGCGACGCGCGTGATCACCTCGCGTGAGAGTGTGACGCGCTGGGGCATCGACTTCTCGGAACTCTGCTCCAAGTTCGGCCGTCTGTATGTGGTTTACAGCGACATATTCGACGTCATGGGCCAGGCGGGCAACGGCATCGTCATCGACCCGGAGTATATCCAGAAGCACGTGTTCATTCCGTTCCGAGCCGACCGCCTCGACTTGCGCGGCAGCGGCCAGCGCAACACGGAGGCGATAGTGCTGACGGAGGCGAGCTGCCTGACGCTGCGCTATCCTGATGCCCACGCGAGAATAGTAGCTCAATGACCAACCGCTGCCCGGTGGTGTAAAAGTGATTGAAATACAGTGATTTGGTTGCGGACACGGCACGCCGTCTCCCTGCCTTGGCTGCGCACGCTCGGACGCACGTTCGGACGTACGCAGGGTGCGTCCCTACATTTTCTGCACCAATCATGCCGCACTGCCGGGCGGCACTTTTCACGACAACACTATGCTTAGAACTTACACGGAGAGCGAAATGCTCACATATTGGAAACGCCGCCTGGGGCTGAAAGCGTCGGCGGCAGTGGTGGGCGAGGAGGACATGACGGAGCTGGACCGCAAGCTGCTCGCCGACATCGACAGCTGGTATGACGACCTTCTCGCCAACGCGCCTGTGGAGCGTCTGCCTGTCGAGGACATGAAGGACGAGGTGTCGTGCCGCTACATCTCTGACAACGCGGCGCAGATAGACCTGCCGGAGCGCGGCGTGCGCCTGGTGTCGGTGCGTATGCACGAATGGGCGTGCGACGAGGTGGAATGTTATTCGGCATACTCCGCCGTGGCGCGATTGCAGCGCAACCGCCTGACCCGCGCCACTGTTGACGAGCCGGTGGTGCTGCGCCGCCCGGGACGCATCGAGGTGCACGGCCTCGAGCCGCCGTCACAGGCACAGGCCTCGGCAACCGCCGACAACGGCGCGGCGATGCCACCCTCGACGGCTGTGCCGAAAATCGACAGTCTGGAGATGGTGGTGCGTCCGCCCAAGGGGTCGTACATCCTCGACACGACGCTGCTGCGGCAGTCGCAGCTGTTGATACACTGACATTTGCAACATCTGAAAAGATTATATCACTATGGAAAAGAACAAGAAACTGCTGGCGGAGTGCCGCCGTCACTGGGACGGAATGGCATCATTCCGCAGCCGTCGCCGCCTGTGCATGGACTATGCCTACGGGCGGCAGTGGGGACAGGAGCTGGTGCTGCACAATGGCCGTGTGGTGACCGAAGGGCAGTACATGGCGGAGCAGGGGAATGTCCCCATAACCAACAACCTGACGCGCCAGCTCATCAAGACGGTGGTGGGGAAGTGGCGTTACCTGTGCAGCATGCGCGACACAGGCGAGGGGGGCGAGGAGGCGTCCTTCCGCCGCGCCCTCGCCGCCAGCTCCCCGGAAGGCATGAACGATGCCCGTGCGCTTGAGGAGTTCCTCATCTCTGGGTTTGTGGCGCAGCGGGTCACCCCGGAGGGTGTGGCCAACATAAGCCCGTCGCGGGTGTTCCTGTCGCACTGTGAGCGCGAGGACATAAGCGACTGCCGTATGCTCGGCGTGCTGCACGACATGCCGGTGACGGAGATGCTGCGCCGCTTCAGCCGTGGGGGCAACCGCCGCTTCGCGGAGCTGGCAGCGTTGGCGCACCGCCTTGCGAGCCGTGAGGACACACCTCTGTTTGCCGAGTGCAAGGACGTGCAGTTTGACATCGCTGCCGGGGGCAAGGTGCGTGTCGTCGAGGTGTGGCGGCGCACTCCGCGCAGCCTGTTGCGTATCCACGATCTCGAGAACGGGACGTATGTGGCGGCAGGAGGCGACGACGGCACGCGGGGACGCATACGCGACCTGAACATGCGCCGCGCCGCCGAGGGACGCGAGGCATTGCTGTGCCTCCCTGACGTGGCAGACGTATGGCAGCACGCATGGCTGACTGCCGAGGGCGACATGCTCGACAGCGAGATGCTGCCTGAGGGTGTGCGTCCGTCGCTTGCGGTGAGGTGCTACCCGATGATTGACGGCGAGATACATTCGCTCGTCGAGGATGTCATGTCGCAGCAGCACTACGTCAACCGCCTGGTGTCGCTGCTCGACGAGGTGCTGCGGTTTTCCGCCAAGGGAGTGCTGCTTTTCCCGACTGACCAGCTGCCTGTGGGCATGGACTGGAAGGGGATGCGGCAGCTGTGGGGCAAGCCCGGCAGCATTATACCCTTCGTGCGCAACTCGAAGAACATCACGCCGGTGCAGATAGACTCGGGCGGCACGTCGGCCGGCGCGTCCGAGATGCTGAAGATGCAGCTCGACCTGTTCGGCAAGATTTCCGGCACTGCATTAGCGGGCGACGGCAAGGGTGTCAACGCCAACAGCGCGGACATGCTGCGCCGCCAGATGGAGAACGAGATGGTGTCGTTGCTCGACATACTCGCCTCGTTTCAGGCGTTCATAGGCTACCGCGACACGCTGCGCGGCGACGGAAAGGGGGTGTGTGATGCGGCGCAGCAGTGACCTGCGCAGTGCCTCGCTGCCAGTGTTGCCGACAGCCCAGTCGGCAACCGTCGAGAACCGCTCGCTGTGCCTGCTGACACGCGACGGCGACAGGTGCGTCAATATGCGCAGCCGCATCCCGGGGAGGCTCGAGGGTCTGCCCGAGCCGCAGGAGCTGGCGCGGTGCGGGCATTTCCCGGTGTTTGCCGACACTCGCGACGGCGTGACATACGTGTTCACGCTTGACATGGAGGGGTGTCTGCGCGTGGAGATCAGCGTTGATGCCGGCGGAAATGTGGCGATGTTGGACAAGCGGCTCGGCGTGATGCCTCCTGGTGTCTGTCTTGCCGCCCGTGTTGGCGATTTCGTGGTCGTCTCCGACTCCGCGTCGCAGCTGCATTATGTGCTGTGGAATCGCTCGCGCCGCGCCTACGTATGGCTTGACACTGTACCCGAAATGCCGCCGTTCAGCGTGGAGAGCGTTGAGGGCGTGCCGTTCAAAGCCACAGTGGCAGCGCAAACGTTTGCAGAGGCGGTCGCCGACATGCGGCAGGGCGTGCCTGACAGGGTGGTGCAGCAGGTCAATGCCGCTGTCGCAGCCGCTGAAAAGGAGGCGCGTCAGCGAGCCGCCGCTGCCGGCGTGTGGACAGCCCCTGTGGTGGTGCGGCTGGCAGTGCGTCTGTGGGACGGCACGCTGATGCACCTCTCCGCGCCTCATCTCGTGGCTCCGTGCGCATTTGTCGCCAACCGCCGCGTGGGCTTGCCGCTCGTCAGCGGCGACGGCGGTTTCACCGGTACGGCAGCGACAGACATCGAAGTGCCGTCGTACCGTCTGCGCATCGGCGTCGACACGTCAGGGCTGGCGGCATGGGGCGATGTGGTGCGTGCGGTCGAGGTGTGGGTGAGCCGTGAGCATTGCGCTGCGACCGGCGGGGCAGGACGAGCCTCGTACACGTCGGTGTCAGGCAAGAACACGCTGTGGGCGCAGCCCGCATATTCCGATGACGCGACACTGACAGCAGCCTTGACCGCCGACGGATATGTGTGCGCCGGGACTGTGGAGTGTGCGGCCGGCGCGGCTTCGGTCATGCCGCTGCGCCCACGCAGCGAGGCGGAAGGCGAGGCCGGGGATTTGGCGAGCGAGGCACGCAGCCGCTTTGTGGTGAAAGCCTCTGCGCTCGAGGGTCACGGCGGTTTCCTGCACCTGGCGGGTTATACGCGCCGTTATCCGCAGCCCGAGTTGCCGCAGGGTGAGGAGCGGGCGACCACAACCGCCAAATGCCGTGTCGCTGTGCGGCTGCACTCGCTGCGCGGAGGCGCGACAGTGGTAGCCGAGGGTGAGGTGCGTGCCGACGACGGCATGATACTCCCGATGCTGTGGTATCCCGACAGTTCCGCCGTGTCGGTGACCGTCTCGCTTGAGTATGAGGACGGCCGTGCCTATGAGCAGACATGGCAGATGCAGCGTGCGCCTCGCGGCGAGAACGCGGCATACGTCCCTGCGGTGTCTACGGAGGCTCTGGCACTGCCGAGGGTGTATGTGGCGACGGCTTACTCTGGGGACACGTCGGGCGACGTGTATGTGGACGGCACGCTGTTGACGATGCGCCGCGGCAACCCGTTTGTCGAGGCGAGCAGCACCCCATACGCCGGCGGGCACATCTCGCACATACGCGCACAGCAGAGCGGCGGCGGAGCGTATACGCGCCAGTATGTGTACCTGTTTTCCGACACGGGGATAACGGCGTTGACGCATGATATGGAGGGGCGGCACGTCAACTGCCGCCCTGTCTCGCGGAGCATAGCGAGCCGCCGCAGCCACGTCTCGTCAGCCGAGGATGGCGTGTGGGCGCTCACAGACAGCGGCACGCTGCTGCGGCTGCGCGATTCGCGCGTCGAGACGGTGCTGCGCGGCCTGCCTCCTGACAGCCGCGTTGCGGCGCACAGCCGTCTGGGCGAAGTGTGGGTGATGCCCGGCAAATCGGTCGCTGCGCCACGGCAGTCGCTGGTGATTGCTGTCGATGACATGGGCGACGGCCAGGTGCATGGCAGCCTGAGCACATACACTCCCGATGCCACCTTCGCCGCAGGCGATGCCATGCTGGGCATCACGCTCACACGCGACCCGGAAATGGCATACGTCATCAGCCGCGTATGCGCTCCCAGACGCGCCGGGCAGCGTATGGAGGCGGAGTGGCAGTCGCCGGTGGTGTCCCTTGCTCGCGGCGGACTGTGCGGCCTTCTGCTGGGGTTGTCTGGCAGCGGCGTGGACGCGACGGTGGAAGTGCGGGCATTGCCTCCGCACACTGCCGGCTTCCCCGACGACTGCGAGGGCGAGCTGCTGACCCGTGCCTCGGTCAAAGGCGACATCCGCGAGACGGTGAGCGTGCCGTTCATCCTGCCCGACCCGGCGCTGTTCGGCCGGGTGCGCTGCAACCGTCTGCGCATCGTCGCCCGAGGCCAAATCCCTGCCATTACGGCATACGGATTTGAAATATTCGGGTGAAAGTAAACTAAAATCACAATTGCTCCGTTAAAACAGGTAGGCGCGGCTTAAACTCCGTGCCTGCCTGTTGTCATATATCTAATTAATATGTAATTGCTTATGAACAAAAAGTACTTCAGACTAATATGGATGTCGGTGCTGGCAGTGGTGATGTCGGCAGCGCTGTCGTCGTGCATCGAGGACGACTGGTTTCCCTACGACCCGCCGGCATACAACGACTATTATTATGACCAGTACCTGAACGGCACATGGCGGCTCTGTGAGGCCAACGGCATCCCGGTGCGCTATGAGGAGGCGAACTACCTGGAGTTCTACGGCGGCGGACGCGGACGCTACTACGAGTATGACGACTGGGGCAGCCTCTACGCCGAGCGCACGGCATACTGGTGCCGCGATGTCTACGGCTCGCCGGCGGGTGTGCTGACGCTGGTATACGAGAACGGCGACCGGCTGGACATGAACTACTGGTTCCGCGACAGCGGCTACGGCGATGAGCTGTGGCTGCAGTGGAACGACTATTACGGTGTGCAGACCTATGTGTATGAGTACACCGACCGCGTGCCGTGGTAAGGCATGGCAGCGGTGTAAACAAACAAAGACCGTCCGTGGCAGAGATGCTCGCGGGCGGTCTTTCGTATGTGTATGCCAGTGCTTGGGTTACTGCCTGTCGGGAATTATGATGTCCTCGGCGTGTCCGTCAGTGCGGTACAGGCGGCCGCGTACCAGCTGTCCGGTGTCGTATTCGCCGATGATGTAGTCGCCCGGGTGCGCCACACGCGCTTGCGGGTCAAACTGGCTGATGAGGCGTTGCTTGGTGAAGGTGAGCGTCCCCTGGCCGTGAGGCTGGTTTAGGCGTATCTCGCCGTCCCATTCGCCGTAGCTGAGCTGTGTCGCTGTTCCTTGCGGCTTCTGGGGGTCGAGAGCGGAATAGTATTTTGACGAGGCAGAACCCTCCTTCTCGATGACGGAAGACTGCTGCGAGGGCGTGAGCAGATACCAGCACAGGGCCGCTATGCCGGCAACAAGCGCCACACACACGGGTATCACCCACAGCAGCACGTTTTTCCTCTTGTTCGCCGGAGCCGGAGTCAGGTCAGCGGCGGTTGTTTCTGACGCTTTGCGTCCTGTGCCGGAAGGGAGCGGCGGCATCTCCGGCGGCATTTCGTAATATCGGTCAGTGTTGTCGTTCATCGTTTCAATGTAGTTGATTGACGCTGCAAAGGTATAAAATAAAAGTCAGTCGGCAAACCGTATGCGATATTTATGCGTCCGGCAGTCATCAATCAAGCCAGCATAATTTGCGTGATTGGAGTACTCATCTAAAGACCTTAAGGTCATCAGAGACCTTAAAGTCTTTGGCAAAATATTGTGGATGAGGTGTAATTGATTGGTGGTCATGCTGTTGTGTTTGTTGTGTAGCGGCTTTTTGTGAAAAGTCAGACATAAAATCAGCCGTTTTCTGTAAAAAGTCAGACATGAAAACGGCTGTTTCTCGTGAAAAGTCAGAGATGGGGAGGGCTAAAGCAAGTCCGATGGGGCGACCACCAGCTGCTCCAGGCTTATGCCTCGCTTCTTGATGTACTTCTTGAGAAAGAAGATGTGATAGTCTT
>CAKUKR010000082.1 GCA_934663645.1 uncultured Muribaculaceae bacterium
ATTCCGTATTTTATTTTGCCAACTAAAATATAACGTGTAACTTTGCCGTGCCGCTCGGTGTCTGTGGCTCGCCGCAGTGCCTAACGGCAAAGAGTTACTTAAGTCTAATCCATAGTATTATGAACATTCAGAATTCCTTTGCGGGTACATTGGAATCGGGTGATATTTTAGTTGAAATCTCCCCCTCTCCTACACCCGGACTTACCATCAACCTGGACAGCACCGTTGCTTACCAGTTCGGTGGACAAATCAAGAAAGTGATTGCAGACACCCTGCAGGGCTTGGGTGTTGACAGCGCAATCGTGGACGCTACTGACAAGGGCGCCCTTGACTGTACCATCCGCGCACGTGTGACTGCTGCCGCAGTCCGCGCTACCGGCAAAGATGTATGGGAGTAACCGCAACGGCTGCCTCCCGTTCAGTTTATTTACACCAATAAAATCCGGAACAATGCAAAGACTAAGAAGAACTATGATGTTCGTCCCGGGCAACAACCCGGCGATGATGCAAGACGCATATATATATGGCCCCGACTCCATAATGCTTGACCTCGAGGACTCTGTCTCAATGGCAGAGAAGGACACAGCGCGTCTGTTGGTACACAATGCCCTCAAGACTATCGACTACGGAAAAACCGAGATGGTAGTGCGCATCAATCCCCTCAACACACCTTACGGCAAGAAGGACATTGAGGCTGTTGTCAAGGCCGGCGTACAGGTAATCCGTATGCCCAAAACCGAGACTGCAGAGGAAGTGGTAGAGGTAGAGCGCGAGATTGAACGTGTTGAGAAGGAACTCGGCTGCGTAGGCCGCACCCAGATCATGGCAGCTATCGAGAGCGCACTCGGCGTTGTAAACGCTTATGCTATCGCCACAGCATCTCCCCGCATGATGGGTATCGCCCTCGGCGCGGAGGACTATTGCGCCAACCTGAAGACTCAGCGTTCCAAGGACGGTGCAGAGCTTCAGCTCGCACGCGAGACTATCGTTGTCGCAGCACGTGCAGCCGGCATCGACGCTCTCGACACCGTTTACTCCAACCTCAACGACATGGAGACATTCCGCCGCGAGGTTGAGTTCATCAAGACCCTCGGCTTTGACGGCAAGTCAATCATCAACCCCCGTCAGATTGAGGTTGTCAACGAGGTGTTCACCCCGACACAGAAGGACATCGACAAGGCCCGCACTATCATCGCCGCTATCAAGGAGGCTGAGAAGAAGGGCTCGGGCGTAATCGCCGTCAACGGCAAAATGATAGACAAACCGGTTGTAATCCGCGCTCAGCGCACCATCGAGTTGGCACTGGCATCCGGCGCAATTAAAGAGGAGGACATATAATGAATACATACAAGGACAGACAAGAGGCAATCGCGCAGCAGGCTGCTGCGATGCACAAGAATGTATATGACGACACCAAGGTGTCGAAGAACCCGACTGAACGCCAGGAACTCCAGAAGGTCAGCCCGAAGCTCGCCACCCTGGAAGAGGCTATCCGCCGCTCCGGGCTGAAAGACGGCATGACCATCTCATTCCACCACCATTTCCGCGGCGGCGACAAGGTGGTCAACATGGTCGTTGACAAGCTCGCCGAAATGGGCTTCAAGAACCTGCACCTCGCAGCTTCGTCACTCTCTGACGTTCACGCCCCCCTCATCGAGCACATCCGCAACGGTGTCATCACCCGCATCTCCACCTCTGGTCTGCGCGGCGAGCTGGCCAAGGAAATTTCTCACGGCCTGATGAAAGAGCCTGTCATCTTCCGCAGCCACGGCGGTCGCGGCAGCGCAATCGCCAACGGCGACCTCCACATTGACGTTGCTTTCCTGGGCGCGCCTTCTTCTGACCCCCTCGGCAACGCTTGCGGCTATTCACGCTCCGAGAACGCCAAGTCAATCTGCGGCTCTCTCGGATACGCCCTCCCCGACGCACAGTATGCCGACAAGGTGGTCATCATCACCGACGACCTTGTCCCCTACCCCAACACTCCGAATGCAATCTCGGAGCGCAACGTGGACTTCGTGGTTGTTGCAGACAGCGTGGGAGACTCTTCCAAGATTTCTTCGGGCGCAATCCGCGACACCAAGAACCCGCGTGACATCCTCCTCGCGCAGCAGGCTGCCAAGGTCATCATCAACTCCGGCTACTTCAAGAACGGCTTCTCTATCCAGACCGGTTCCGGCGGCGCATCGCTCGCTGCTGTCAAGTTCATCCGCGAGAGCATGATCGAGAACAACATCGTGGCTGACTTCGCCCTCGGCGGAATCACGGCACACATGGTGAAACTGCACGAGGAAGGCCTGATCAAACGCCTCATCGACGTTCAGTCATTCGACAAGGTTGCTGCCGAGTCTCTCCGCAAGAACCCGATGCACAAGGAGGTTTCAGCCAACGAGTATGCAAGCGCAGACGAGCCGGGCAGTGCCGTGCACTACCTCGACATCGTCATCCTGTCAGCTCTCGAGGTTGACGTGAACTTCAACGTGAACGTTCTCGTGGGCAGCGACGGCATCATCCGTGGCGCAATCGGCGGACACCCCGACACAGCAGCAGACTCTGCACTCTCTATCATCGTCTGCCCGCTGCTGCGCGGACGCATCCCGTGTGTCGTTGACGAGGTGACTACACTCATCACCCCGGGTTCAAACGTTGACGTGATCGTAACCGAATACGGCATCGCAGTCAACCCGCGCCGCCCCGAACTGAAAGAGCGTCTTGCCAAGGCAGGTCTGAAGATTGTGGACATCCACGACCTGCGCGACAAGGCTATGAGCGTCATCGGCCAGCCGGCTGAGCTCCCCTTCGGCGACAAGGTTGTCGGCGTGGTGATGAACCGCGACGGCTCTGTAATGGACGTAATCAAGAATATCAAAGACTAATCATATAGTTTTTGCAACTGCCTGATGGCTACTATGTCAGAGAAGGAGATAACGCTGACGGAACTGCTCGAGAGCCGCGACCGCCGTCGCATGAGGCAAATCGAGCTGCTCGGCGAGTATTCAGGGCGCACGCTTGTGCTGCTGACTATCGTCACGCCTGGCTCTGTCAAGCGCAACTCTCTTTCTCTGACGGCAGCCAGCGCGGCTGTTGACGCACTCCGCCAGTCTTTGGCCGGCCATGTCATACATGAGGAAACATACGACCGCAACACTGGCTATGAAGCGTTCTTCGTCACCGACCTGACAACAGAGGAGGCAAAACGCAGAGCGTGCGACATCGAGGACACACACCCTCTGGGCCGATTGTTTGACATCGACGTGATGAACGGCAGCGCAGTACCCATAAGCCGCACGACGCTCGGGCTTCCCTCGCGGCGATGCCTGGTCTGCGGCGACGATGCCCGCGTATGCATGCGCCTGAACAGGCATGACTATACGGAGCTGAACGAAAGAATACGTTTGATGATAGAGGATTATGAGCGACACAACTTATAGTCTGCGTGAAATGCCGCTGTCCCTCGCGTCTGAAAGGGACAGGGTGACTGCCATGCTCGCGGCAAACGGACTGCGAACAGAGGCTCTCGACTTATACATCGGGGTCTTTGACCAGGACGACCGGTTGTTGGGAGGGGGCGGATTGTGCGGCAATGTCATCAAATGCATAGCACTCGACGCGTCATTGCGCGGCGAGGCAATTTCCAACACGCTGGTGAGCCGGCTGCGCACAGAAGCACGGCAGCGTGGATACCACAACATTTTCATTTATACAAAACCCGAGAACGAAGCTCTTTTCCGCTCGTTGGCTTTTCATGTCATCGCACGGTCGCCCAAGGCAGTGATGCTCGAAAGCGACAGGCGTGGCATATCGTCATATTGCGAATACCTAGCGTCATTGCGCCAGGACAGGGAGGATACAGCAGCCATCGTCATGAACTGCAATCCCCTCACACGAGGCCACCTGTACCTGATAGAACAAGCCGCTGCCCAATGCCGGCATCTGTTCATCATACCGGTTATGGAGGACAAATCATTGTTCCCATACCGTATGCGGCTGGAAATGATGCGTGACGCTTGCGATCGATTTGGCAATGTGACAGTATGCGACGGCAGCCCCTACGCCGTTTCCGCTGTCACCTTCCCTTCATACTTCCTGAAATGTGCCGATGATGCAACCGACACATCAATACAGCTGGACCTCGACATATTCTGCCGCCACATTGCTCCTGCTCTCGGTGTCACAGCACGATATGCCGGGACAGAACCGACAGATGCACTGACAGCACGATACAATGAGCTAATGGCAGAAACACTGCCGAAGCATGAGCTGCAGTTCCGCGAGATACCGAGACTGAAAGCCGACGGCGTGTGCATATCCGCATCTCGCGTGCGCAAGTATATGAGTGACGGCAATTTCGCCGAAGTTTTGGCAATGCTTGCGCCGACTTCCGTGCCATACGTAATGGCGCACCTCGCAACTGAAGCCTTGAAGCGCGAACTGTCGCTTACCCCGAAGCCCGGACTTGTAGACCGGGCTGACAACGGTGCACATGCAGACATGGACTTTGCGCTCATGACACGCAGCATTGATGCTCTAACTCCAGGGCTGGTGGCAATGGCGAAAGCCTCAAACGTGGCAGAAGCCGTCGCACGCGGACAGGAAGCCGAAAAAGCCATGTTTGACGCTACATGCGGAGTCAACACCCATAAGGGCGCAATATTCTGCATCGGCATAACATTGCTGGCAGCAATGCATCTGTACCGTCAGGGCGAGGAGATCACACTTTCTGCATTGTCAGAGGCCATATCACGGCTTGCCGCAGAAATCGCAGACGAGCCAACATATAGCCACGGCTCTGAAGCACGCCGCCGCTACAAGGTGGGAGGCGCGCTCGGCAACGCATACGACGGCTACCGCCGGCTGTTTGACAGCTGGCTGCCTTATTACAGGAAACACCGCGACGACAGGGACGCGGAATACAAAACCCTGCTCACGATAATGACAGAAATCGACGACACCAACGTGTTGCACCGTGCCGGCGAGGAGGGCGCAAAGTGGCTCAAGGAGCAATCCGCAAAGCTGCTCGCAGACTTCTCAATCGACCGCTTGCAGACATTCAACGCCGAATGTACTGCCCGCAACATATCGCCGGGAGGTGCCGCCGACATGCTTTCATTGACCATACTAATCGACTCAATAACAACAAAATAACCTAATAAACCTATTTCAACCAATGGTAGAACTCATCGACAAAGGAGTGTATCTGTTAGACGGCGAACGTTTCGCTACAGACACGACCGGACTGCCCTCTCCCAAGGAGGCTCGCGAAAACACTATCACATACGGAATCCTCCGTTCACACGACGTTGACAAATCTGGCGGCGACAAGATGCGCATCCGCTTTGACGCCATGATGAGCCACGACATCACATACGTCGGCATCATCCAGACTGCACGCGCCAGCGGCTTGGAGAAATTCCCCATCCCCTACGCCATGACCAACTGCCACAACTCCCTCTGCGCTGTCGGCGGTACTATCAATGAGGACGACCATGTATTCGGCCTTTCAGCAGCCAAGAAGTACGGCGGCATCTACGTGCCCGCCAACCAGGCGGTCATCCACCAGTACGCTCGTGAGGCTATGGTGAAATGCGGCAATATGATCCTCGGCTCTGACAGCCACACTCGCTACGGCTCTCTCGGCAACATGGGTGTCGGCGAAGGGGGCGGCGAGCTCGTTAAGCAGCTTCTCTGCAACACTTGGGACATCAACGCTCCCGAAGTTGTCCTCGTTTGGCTGGAAGGCGCACCCCGTAAGGGCGTTGGTCCCCACGACGTGGCTATCTCTCTCGTCAAGGCTGTGTTTGAAAACGGATTCGTGAAGAACAAAGTGCTCGAATTTGCAGGCCCGGGCGTGAAGAACCTCCCCATAGACTTCCGCAACGGCATCGACATCATGACAACCGAGACCACCTGCCTCAGCTCTATCTGGGTCACTGACGAGGAGGTCAAGCACCACTATGATATCCACAACCGTCCCGAGGCTTACAAGGAACTCAAGCCGGGCAAGGTGGCATACTATGACGGCGTGATCAAGATCGACCTGAGCACTCAGGAATGTATGATCGCCCTCCCCTTCCACCCCTCAAACGCTTACACTATCCACGAGCTTCAGGCCAACCCGGAGAAGATACTCCGCGAGGTGGAAGAGGATACACGCAAACGCTTCGGCGACAAGGTGAGCGTTGACCTGCTCAGCAAGATAAAGGACGGCAAGGTCATGGCAGACCAGGGCATCATCGCCGGCTGCTCAGGAGGTACATACGACAACCTCGCCGAGGCCGCCTCTATCCTCAAGGGCAAGAGCGTCGGCAATGACTACTTCACCGCTTCCGCATACCCGCAGTCAGTGCCTGTATACATGGCAACAACTCGCGACGGTGTGGCAGAGGAACTCCTCGAGGCCGGCGTAGTCATCAAGCCCGCATTCTGCGGCCCGTGCTTCGGCGCCGGCGACGTGCCCGCCAACAACGGACTCTCAATACGCCACACTACCCGCAACTTCCCCAACCGTGAGGGTTCAAAGCCCGGCAACGGCCAGATCTCACTTGTGGCTCTGATGGACGCACGCTCTATCGCTGCAACGGCTGCCAACGGCGGTGTCATCACAGCTGCTACCGACGTAGACTACACCAACAGCCACAAACCCTACGAGTTTGACGCAAAAATCTACGAGCGTCGCGTATACAACGGCTTCGGTCACGAGACCCTCGCAACTGAGCTCCGCTACGGCCCGAACATCAAGGACTGGCCCAAGATGTACGCTATGCAGGAGAACATGCTCCTCGAGCTGGCTGCTGTCATCCACGACCCTGTGACCACTACCGACGAGCTGATCCCTTCAGGCGAGACCTCCAGCTACCGCTCAAACCCGCTCAAGCTGTCAGAGTTCGCGCTCTCACGCCGTGTGCCTGAATACGTAGGCATCAGCAAGCGCATCCAGAAGGAAGACCTCGAGCGTCGCGACGGCAAATGCCCGCAGAAAGTGCTCGACGTGCTCGCCAAGGTAGGCGCAAAGGCTGAAGACACCTCATTCGGCTCATGCGTATTCGCAAACCGTCCCGGCGACGGCAGCGCACGCGAACAGGCTGCTTCATGCCAGAAAGTGCTCGGCGGCGATGCAAACATCTGCTACGAGTACGCAACCAAGCGTTACCGCTCAAACTGCATCAACTGGGGTATCGTACCCTTCACACTCGACAAGGACACCAAGTTTGACTACGTACAGGGCGACTTCGTCTTCGTACCGGGCATCCGCAAGGCTATCCTCGACGGCAAGGAGACTATCGATGCCAAGGTGATTGCTGCTGACGGCGTACACGACATCAAACTCAACTTCAGCAACCTCACCAAGGACGAGCGTCAGATCCTCGCCGACGGTTGCCTGATGAACTACTACGCAAACCAGAAGAAATAATCAACCTTAAATACTACGAATCATGGAAAAAATCAAAATGACCACTCCCCTCGTGGAGATGGACGGCGATGAAATGACCCGTATCCTCTGGAAGATGATCAAGGACGAGCTCATCCTCCCCTTCATCGACCTCAAGTCAGAATACTATGACCTCGGCCTGCCCAAGCGCGACGAGACACGCGACCAGATCACTGTGGACGCTGCTGAGGCTACCAAGAAATATGGTGTTGCAGTGAAGTGCGCCACTATCACTCCCAACGCTCAGCGCATGACTGAATACAAGCTCCACGAGATGTGGAAGAGCCCCAACGGCACTATCCGCTCTATGCTCGACGGAACTGTATTCCGCACGCCGATCACTATCAAGTGGATCAAGCCGGTAGTGAAGAACTGGGAGAAGCCTATCACAATCGCACGTCACGCATACGGCGACGTGTACAAGAGCGTGGAAATCCGCGCCGACGAGCCCGGAACTGCCAAGCTCGTGTTTGACGGCAAGGACGGCAAGCATGAAGAGGTAGTTATCCATGAGTTCAAGGGCGAAGGCGTAATCCAGGGTATGCACAACACCGACAAGTCTATCCGCTCATTCGCTCACAGCTGCTTCAAGTTCGCTATCGACACCAAGCAGGACCTGTGGTTCTCTACCAAGGACACCATCTCAAAGAAGTATGACGCACAGTTCCGTCACATCTTCGACGAAGTGTTCGAGGAGTACAAGGGAGAGTTCGAGCGTCTCGGCATCGAATACTTCTACACCCTGATTGACGACGCAGTTGCTCGCGTTATCCGCAGCAAAGGCGGCTACATCTGGGCTTGCAAGAACTATGACGGCGACGTGATGAGCGACATGGTATCCACAGCATTCGGCTCACTCGCCATGATGACATCCGTGCTCGTAAGCCCCGACGGCAAATACGAGTATGAGGCTGCTCACGGCACAGTGACTCGCCACTACTACAAGCACCTCAAAGGCGAGGAGACATCCACCAACCCGATGGCTACCATCTTCGCTTGGAGCGGCGCACTGCGCAAGCGCGGCGAAATGGACGGTCTGAAAGACCTCGTGAACTACGCTGACCAGCTCGAAGGCGCATGCTTCGACACCCTCAACGAGGGCATCGTGACAAAAGACCTCGTAAACCTCTACGAAGGCCTGACTCCGAAGGCTGTCAACAGCGAACAGTTCCTGCAGGCTATCCGCAAGAACCTCGACAAGCGCATGGCATAAACAGCCATACCAGCTGACAATCCTCAGGGGCGTTCCACGATGCTGTGAAACGCCCCTGCTTTTGCTTCGTCAATACAAGGCAACACAACAGCGACAGCCGAGCATTGTCGTAATGATTTGATTGAGCGCACATTATTCATGGCTTAACTCTGCTTAACCATTCGGCATTCACCGAATTTGCACACACAAATAGGCGGTGTGCAAATTGAAACTCCAGAAACCACACCCGACAATTTCAGCCTATCAAACTAAATGACAACAACTTACAAGCGAGGTTTCTTGTACAAAAAGCATAATTAGCGAAATTTAATCGGGCATTTTCTTGCGGTAATCGCCATAATCGCCTATATTTGAGGCAGTAAAAACGAGAACAATTAAAAATAGTGAACCGAGATGGAGCAAACACTGGTTATACTCAAACCCTCTGCGTTGGAAAGACGCCTGATTGGCAAAATCATCGCTCGTGTCGAAGACAGAGGTTTCATTATCAGCGGATTGAAGATGATGAACCTGAGCGAAGCAATGTTGCGTGACCATTACGCACACCATGCAGACAAGCCGTTTTTCCCCTCAATAGTTGCATCGATGACTGCCACACCTGTAGTTGTGATGTGCCTGAAAGGAGTGGAGGCAGTACAGGTATTCCGCACAATGGCCGGCATCACAAACGGCCGAAATGCAGCACCCGGCACCCTGCGCGGCGATTTCTGCATGAGCGGACAGGTCAATATCGTACACGCGAGCGACACAGTGGAAAACGCAAAGCTCGAAATATCAAGATTCTTCACCGACGAGGAAATATTTGACTGGACTCCGGCAAATATGCAGTTCTTCTACGGCGACGGAGAATATTGATTGCCACTATTAAGAGAAAAAGCAAGCAGAATATGAACAGTAAAACTATGATATGCGCCGCTCTGATGACCGTCATGGGACTCAGCTGCTTCGCGCAAGGGAAACAGTCAAAATCTTCACACTCAAAGGCACACCGTGAACTGTTGGCGAAACAGTCTACGGGCAAAGACAATATCAAGATGGGTGACAACAGCTTCATCCAGCTTCTCGACGACATCGAACCCGAACCCGACATCTACACCGAGGGATGGAACAGCCGCTCGGTAAACCCGTTCAAAGAATCACAGGTGCCTGACCGCGAAGTCCTCGACGTGCGCGGCTACCACCGCCCTGTTGCCGGCGGCCGTCTCTCTTCCAATTACGGCTACCGCGCCCGCTTCGGTCGTATGCACAAGGGCGTTGACCTCGCCATTCGCATGAACGACACCATTTACGCAGCATACGACGGCAAAATCCGCCTCACCAACTATGAGGCTCGCGGATACGGCAACTATATCATAATCCGCCACGGCAACAAGCTCGAGACCGTCTACGGACACCTCAACAAGATACTCGTAAAGCCGGAACAGGTGGTCAAGGCTGGACAGCCTATCGGCCTGGGCGGCAGCACCGGACGCAGCACCGGCCCGCACCTCCACTTCGAGACCCGCTACATGGGGTACGCAATCAACCCCAGCGCAATCATTAATTTCGACAACCACACAGTGCACACTGACTACTATACGTTCACGAAAAGCACCTACACGCAGGCTCGCTCCTTCTCTCCGAAGAAAAGCAACGAAGAGAGGTCAAGCCGCTATCAGGTCGCTTCCACGCCCGACACTTATACTGTCAAGCGCGGTGACTCAGTAGCAAGCATTGCACGTGCATACGGACTGTCAACAACGACACTGCGCCGGCTCAACGGCATGTCGCCGACTGACAGAATCACCATCGGACAGGTTCTCAAACTGAAGAACTGACCCCACGAGTATATGAGATACAAGAAGAGCGCATCATTTTC
>CAKUKR010000083.1 GCA_934663645.1 uncultured Muribaculaceae bacterium
TGGATGGCGGCGAGCCGGATGTGCTGCGCAATGCCAGGCAGATTACACTCGTCGGCGCAAACGGCGCCGGCAAGACCCGTTTCATGAAGGAACTCATGCGCCGCGTGGGCGACCGTGCATATTACCTCTCCGCGCTGTCTGCCTCCTTCCCGGAGCGCAGCCCCTCGCAGATGCCAGGGTCGATAGACATGATGTACCAGCAGCTTGCCGCCAAGCGTCCCTATATGCGCAGCGATGCCGTCAGCGAGATTGACAAGCTGGCGTACATGCTTGTCACTGACGAGTTTGACATCCTGCTCGACCTGAAGACACGCGCCCTTGCGGGCGAGAAGATAGCCCCGCCCAAGCCGTCGCGACTTGACCGCGTGATGCGGGTGTGGGAAACGGTGTTCCCCGGGTCGGAGATATTGCGCAATGCCGGGCGGTTGATGTTCGAGACCGGCAGCGGCGACGACCCGGTGGCGGCGGTGACGCTGAGCCAGGGCGAGAAGGCCGTGTTCTATTATACTACGGCTGTGCTGTATGCCATGCCCGGGGCGGTCATATTTATCGACTCGCCGACGTTGTTCCTGCATACGGCAATCCTTAATACCGTCTGGAACACTATCGAGTCGCTGCGTCCTGACTGCACGTTTGTATACAATACGGTTGACCCGGACTTCGTCAATTCGCGCACTCAGAACACTTGCGTGTGGATACGCAGCTACGATGCCGACAAGCATGCCTGGGACTACCGAGTGCTTGACTATGCCAGCATCACAGACGATCTTTTCGTTGACATCATAGGGTCGCGCCGCCCAGTTCTGTTCATCGAGGGGGACAGAGTGCACAGCATAGACGCCAAGCTGTACACGCTCGTGTTCACAGACTATACGGTGCGCCCGCTCGGCTCGTGCGACAAGGTAATAGAGACCACGCGCACATTCAATGACCTGCGGCGCATGCACCACCTCGACAGCCGTGGCATCGTGGACCGCGACAGGCGCACTGACGCCGAGGTGGACTACCTGCGCCGCAAGAACATACTCGTGCCGAATGTGGCGGAGGTAGAGAACATTTTCCTGTGGGAGGAGGTGGTGCGCGTCATGGCGGAGGCGCGGGGCAAGAACCCGGACCGCGTATTCCAGCAGGTAAAGGACAGTGTGATTGAGCTGTTTTCGCATCAGTATGACAAACAGGCGCTCGAACACGTCCGCCATCAGGTGAAACGTGCTGTGGAGTGCAAGATTGACGGCCGGTTCACCTGTATAACGGCTCTTGAGGCACACCTGCGCCAGCTGCCTGACAAGCTGCGTCCGCGTGATACGTACAACCATTTGCTGAATGATTTCTCGCAAATGATTAAGGACGGCGACTACGCAGGCATACTGCGTGTGTTCAACTATAAGCCGATGCTTTCGGAGTGCCCTGTGGCGCGTCTGCTGGGCTTCAGCTCAAAGGACGACTATATTTCCGGTGTCTTGTGGCGGCTTAAGGGGCATGATGATGTGGCAAACCGTCTGCGTGATGCTGTCAAGCACTGCTTCGGCATTTATGGCGAGGGTATGCCGCCGCTCGTAGAGAGCAAGCCGGCGCAGCAGCAGGGCACTGCGACCCAGAAGGGAAAGCCCTCTTCGGCGCATCAGCCGCAAGAGCCTCGTCAGCAACCGCGCCAGCGGCTCAAGCCCGGACGAGGGGCGGAACGGCGCAAGTGGAAAAAGAAACACAGCAAGAACAATTCCGGCGACGACCGCCGATAAATCTCTTATTATAACGACTATGTCACAGACAGCTTCCAACTCGACAAACGATGCCAAGAAGGATAAACTCGCCATATTGCGCGACGACCCGTGGCTCGAGCCATACGCCGCTGCCATAGAGGGGAGGCACGGCGATGTGTTGTGCCGCCTTGCGCAGATCACTTACGGCACGGGCGGCTCGCTGTCCGATTTCGCCAATGCCCACCGCTATTACGGGCTGCATCGCCAGGCGGACGGATCGTGGGTGTTCCGCGAACTTGCTCCCAACGCTTCGTGCATTCACCTTGTGGGCACGTTCAACGGCTGGCGCGAGGAGGAGCAATACCGCTTGTCGCCCATTGGCGGGGGCGTGTGGGAGCTGCATCTGCCCGCTGACGCCGTTCATCACGGCGACCTGTACAAGATGCGCGTACACTGGGACGGCGGCTCGGGCGAGCGCATACCGGCATACGCCACTTGTGTGGTGCAGGATGCCGGCACTGCCATTTTCAGCGCACAGGTCTACGAGCCGGAGACTCCGTACCGTTTCCGCGTCGACAACTTTCTCCCCGACGTGTCGCCGCTGCTGATATACGAGTGCCATGTCGGCATGGCGCAGGACAAGGAGGGGATTGGCACCTACGACGAGTTCCGCGAGAACGTGTTGCCTCGCATAGCCGCTGATGGCTACAACGCCATACAGATAATGGCCATACAGGAGCACCCGTATTACGGCTCTTTCGGCTACCACGTCTCCAGCTTTTTCGCCCCCTCGTCTCGTTTCGGCACGCCTGACGAGCTGCGCCGCCTCATCGACCGCGCCCATGAGCTGGGCATCGCCGTCATCATGGACTTGGTGCATTCCCATGCCGTCAAGAACGAGGTTGAGGGACTGGGGCGCATCGACGGCTCGGAAGACCTCTATTTCCACAGCGGCGGTCGACGCGAGCATCCGGCGTGGGATTCGCTGCTCTTTGACTACGGCAAGGACAATGTGCTGCATTTCCTGTTGTCCAACTGCAAGTACTGGCTTGAGGAGTACCGCTTTGACGGCTTCCGCTTTGACGGCGTGACCTCGATGCTATATTACGACCACGGTCTGGGCAAGGCTTTCAGCGGCTACGGCGACTATTTCGACGGCAACGAGGACACTGACGCCATAACATATCTCACCCTTGCCAACTTGCTGATACATACGGTCAATCCTCACGCCATAACCATTGCCGAGGAGATGAGCGGAATGCCGGGCATCGCGCTGCCGTTTGAAAGCGGCGGCATCGGGTTTGACTACCGCATGGCGATGGGAATACCCGACTACTGGATAAAGACTGTCAAGGAGAAGAAGGACGAGGACTGGCATCCGTCGTCGATATTCTGGGAACTCACCAACCGCCGCGCCGACGAGAAGACCATATCGTATTGCGAGAGCCACGATCAGGCTCTTGTAGGTGACAAGACGCTCATCTTCCGCCTCATAGATGCTGACATGTATTGGCACATGGGCATCGGCGACAGCACTTGCAGTGTAGAGCGCGGCATGGCATTGCACAAGATGATACGCCTCGTCACGCTGGCGACCATTAACGGCGGATACCTCAACTTCATGGGCAACGAGTTCGGGCATCCCGAATGGATTGACTTTCCTCGCGAAGGGAACGGGTGGAGCTATCGCTATGCACGCCGGCAGTGGAGCCTCGTGGACCGCGAGGATTTGAAATACAAGTTCCTGAACCGCTTCGACAACAGCATCATACATGCTGTTGCGTCGGTAAGCGGCTTCCAGTCGCTGCCGATAGAAAAGCTGTGGGACAAGGACGACGACCAGGTGCTGGCGTTCCGGCGAGGCGACTTGCTGTTTGTGTTCAACTGGAATCCGGTCAAATCCTTCTCTGACTACGGACTGCTCGCGCCGCAGGGAGAGTATGCGACGGTCATAGACAGCGACGCGGCCGTGTTCGGCGGCTTCGGCAACAATGACGGCAGCGTCCGCCACTTCACGTCGCCTGACCCGCTGTACGCGCCTTACGGCAAGGGGTGGCTGCGCCTGTATCTGCCGGCGCGCTCGGCTCAGGTGTTGCGCCTTGTGCACGGCAGGGCTGCCGGCTGTCATGCTCCGTCACAGCACATGCACCGGTGCTCTGATTTTACTTTTTGCCCTTTTGATAGTCACAGTATAAAAGGAAATTACTAATTTTGCATACCCGAATAGCCCAAAGCACCGGGCTGTAAGGTGTAAAAGCAGGAACGGAAGTTCCAGGGAGGCAAGATGAAATCCAAGTGGTTGGTATACATGGCATTAGCAGCGGCGTTTGCAATCGGAGGTACAGCCCCGGCAGATGCGGCCGGTCGTCCGTGGGAAGCGTTGCGCTCCGAACGCAGCGACTCTCGCGTGGTAGCGCGTGACGGAGACGTGGAAATACGCACGGCGCGCTCAACTATCATCGTCACAGTCACCAAGACCACGGCAATCAAGGTATATACCATCCTCGGACAGCTCATCTCCTCAGAAACACTCTCTGCTGGCACATACCAGCTGCACATACCGGCACACGGTGTCTTCATAGTCAAGACCGGCGCTCTCACCTGCAAGGTCGCCCTCTGACATATCTTCGAACGGATATTGGGGGCGGCGATTTTTTTCGGGCAAATCGTGCAGGTGTCGGGATTAATGACTAAATTTGCGGCATAGAAAGCAAATCCTAAAATCTAAAATACGTCATGAAAGAAACAAACATCGATTGGGCTAACTTATCGTTCAGCTACATGCCCACCGACTACAATGTGCGCTGCACATTCAAGGACGGCAAATGGGGCGAAATCGAAGTGTCAGATTCTGAATATGTCCCCCTGCACATAGCAGCTTCGTGCCTCCACTATGGCCAGGAGTCATTCGAGGGTCTCAAGGCCTTCCGTGGCAAGGACGGCAAGGTGCGTGTGTTCCGAATGGACGAGAACGCCAAGCGTTTCATCCGCAGTGCAGAGGGCATTGCCATGCAGCCCATGCCTGTGGAGCTCTTCTGCGAAATGGTGCGCAAGGTGGTCAAGCTCAATGAGCGTTTCGTGCCCCCATACGGCTCGGGCGCGTCTCTCTACATACGTCCGCTTCAGATCGGCATCTCTGCCCGCGTGGGCGTGAAGCCCGCTTCCGAGTATATGGTTATCATGCTCGTGACACCCGTAGGCCCGTACTTCAAGGACGGCTTCAAGCCGACAAAGGTTTGCCTCTCCCGCGAATATGACCGTGTCGCCCCCAAGGGCACCGGTTCTATCAAGGTCGGCGGCAACTATGCCGCCAGCCTCGTGGCCGGCGAGAAGGCCCACGAACTCGGATACTCCGTGATGCTCTACCTCGACCCGAAAGAGAAGAAGTATCTCGACGAGTGCGGCGCAGCCAACTTCTTCGGCATCAAGGACAACACCTACATCACCCCGGCAAGCCCCTCCATCCTCCCCTCAATCACCAATATGTCGCTGCGCGAAATCGCCAAGGACCTTGGCCTGAAGGTTGAGCAGCGTCACATTGCCCTCGAGGAGCTGCCCACATTTGAAGAGGCATCCGCTTGCGGAACAGCTGCCGTATGCTCGCCGATTGCTGAAATCGACGACATCGACACCGGTGACAAGTACGTATTCTCCACCAACGGCGAGGCTGGCCCCGTCGTTACTGCCCTCTACGACCGTCTGCGCGGCATCCAGTGCGGTGACTGCGAGGACACTCACGGCTGGGTGGAATTCATCGATTGATATTGCAAAAACTTTTTAGTAATACTAACTGTTGGTGCGGAGGTGGCCGTGAGGCATCCTCCGCATTTTTCCATTTGACGTGATGAATGTAAACGAGAAGTTTGCCCGTGCGGTCATCGATGCGCAGGTACATGGGCAGGAGAAGCTGAAAGAGATACTCTGGACACATTCGCGAGCAGTAGCCGACATGGCTCTGGAGTGCGCCGGGCGGCGCGGACTTGCCGTCGATGCGGACTTCGTGGAGCAGGCGGCTCTGCTGCATGACATAGGCATTGTAGATGTCTATGCCCCTGACATAGAGTGCTATGGCGAGTTGCCGTATATATGCCACGGCATCGCCGGCGGCGACCGTCTGCGCGAGTGCGGACTGCCGCGCCATGCCCTGGTGTGCGAGCGGCATACCGGTGCCGGACTTACCGAGGAAGACATACGCCGTCAGGGGCTTCCGCTCCCGCTGCGTGATATGCTCCCGCTGACCGTGGAGGAGAGGCTGATATGCTATGCTGACAAGTTCTACTCCAAGTCGGGCGACCGGAGGCGGCGCAAGCCGCTGGAGCGTGTTCGCGAGCAGATGCTTGCCCACGGAGCGGACACGCTTGCCCGGTTTGATGCCATGCAGCGCGAGTTTGGACTGTGACAAACGCTTGAGAATGTGCTAATTGTGCTTTTGCGTGATTTGCCGCCGGAATTATTCGGGATTATGTATGCGCGGTGTGATGAAATATTGCTAAATTTGCAGTTTGTAATGGCATACCGTGCTGGCTGCTGACGCGGCTTTGCGCTTATACACAACGATTTGAGGCGACCGCTGATATATCTGATATTGCTTGTTGCGGTTGGGGTGGCTTTTGCCGGCTATTCCAACAGCAAGGCTCATCGTGCCTCGGACAGCGGCATCGGTGACGAGCCTTCAGACACTGTCGCCGTCGCCTTGCCCGGGGGGAAGGGTGAAACGTCCGCTGACAGCGTAGCGCAGACCGCCGGCCAGCCCGATGAGTACATCGACGAGGACTCGCTGCTCAAACGCGAGACAGTGACCGCTATTGACCGCCGGAAGGTTGACATTGAGGACGTTGTGAAGTTTCATGCCACGGACTCGCTCGTGATGTCGGGGCGTAACAACACTTTCATGTACGGCGGCGCGACGGTGGAATACACCGACCTGAAACTCAATTCCGACAACATCAAGATGGACATGGACAGCTCCACGGTCTTCGCCGAGGGGCGTGTTGACAGCCTCGGGGCGGGAAGCGGCTTCCCAGTGTTCTCCGACAAGGGCGGCACATACGAGTCCAAGACCATGAAGTACAACTTCAAGTCGCAGCGCGGCTTCATAACCGATGTTGTCACGGAGCAGGGCGAGGGCTACCTTCAGGGCGGCGCGACCAAGAAAATGGAGGATGGCACATTCTTCGTCGAGGACGGCAAATACACCACCTGCGACGACCATGAGCACCCCCACTTCTATTTCCAGCTCACCAAGGCAAAGGTCACGCCCAAGAAGAACATCGTCACAGGCCCGGCATACCTGGTGCTTTCAGACGTGCCGCTGCCGCTGGCCGTGCCCTTCGGCTTCTTCCCGTTCTCCAAGGACTATTCCAGCGGCGTGCTTTTCCCCTCATTCGGCGACGACTACAACCGGGGCTTCTACCTGCGTGACGGCGGATATTACTTCGCCATCAACGACTATGTAGACCTCGCCCTGCGCGGCGAGATATACACCAAAGGCTCGTGGGGACTCTCTGCACGAAGCACTTACAACAAGCGTTACCGCTTCAACGGCTCGTTTGACATCAGCTATATCACCACCGTCACCGGCGACAAGGGCGCGCCTGACTATGCAAAGCAGAACAACTTCCGTGTGATATGGAACCACACAATGGATGCGAAGGCAAACCCGAACATGTCGTTCTCCGCTTCGGTCAACTTTGCCACCTCAGGGTATACGCGAAACGACCTCAACTCATACTACAACAACTCGTTTACCGAGAACACCAAGTCCTCGACGGTCAACATGACCTACCGCTTCCCCGGCACGAAGTGGAGCATCTCCACGACTGCCAACATATCGCAGCGCACGCAGGACTCGACGCTCTCCGTGTCGTTCCCCAACCTGACGGTCACCATGTCGCAGACCGCGCCGTTCAAGCGCAAGCGTTCCGTAGGCGGCGAGCGGTGGTATGAGAAAATCAAGCTGTCATACAACGGACAGTTCCAGAACTCGCTGACCGCACAGCAGGACGTGTTCTTCAAGAAAAGCCTGATCAAGGACTGGCGAAACGGCATGAAGCACTCCGTCCCTGTCACGGCGACATTCTCGCTGTTCAAGTACATCAACATCTCGCCGCAGATTTCGATCAACGACCGTATGTACACCAGCAAGATACGCCGCCAGTGGGACACTCAGGCCTCTCGCGAGGTGGCTGACACCACATACGGCTTCTACAACATATTCGATTTCAACGCCTCCATTTCGCTCGACACCAAGATTTACGGCTTCTGGAAGCCGCTTAAGATATTCGGCGACAAAGTGCAGATGATACGCCACGTCCTCACGCCGACGCTCTCGTTCAACGCCTCTCCTGACTTCTCCGCTCCCGGGTGGGGATATTACGGCAAGTATTCGTATACCGACGCGCAGGGCGTGGAGCAGTCGCGCAAGTACAATTACTTCCAGCACGGCGTGTATGGTTCGCCCTCGTCGGGCAGGACAGGAAGCCTGTCCCTCTCGCTGGCCAACAACCTGGAGATGAAGGTGCGCGACGACAGCGATTCTACAGGCGTGCGCAAGGTTTCCCTCATCGAGAATTTGACTATCTCGCAGTCATACAACTTTGCCGCCGACTCGATGCGCTGGAGCCCGATACAGACAAGCCTCCTGCTGCGCCTGATGAAGAATTTCAACCTCTCGCTGGCTGCCACTTGGGACCCCTACATGTACGGCCTCACGCCCTCAGGCTCGCCTGTGCAGCTCAACAAGCTGCGCATAGCCCACGGCAAGTTCCCGAAGCTGTCAAGCACCGGCACATCGTTCTCATACACGTTCAACAACGACACGTTCCGCAAGAAGAGCGACTCGTCGTCACGGAAGAAGGAGTCTGATGAGGAGGACGACTGGGACGGAGAGGATGGCGGCAGTGCGGCCGACGAGGATTTCGCGGCGACCGCTGCTCGACGGAGGCAGCGCGGCAGTGACGACGGCTCTGCCGCAACGGCTGACGTGGACGGCTACGAGAAATGGGAATGTCCCTGGAGCCTGACGTTCAACTATTCGGTCAACTACGGTTACGGCGACTTCAACTACGACAAGCTGGACTACAACGGCAAGTGGACGCAAAACCTCTCGTTGTCGGGCAACATACGTCCGACCAAGAACTGGAACTTCTCGTTCTCCGCGTCATACAATTTCGACCTGCACAAATTGGCGTACATGAACTGCAGCATCTCCCGCGACCTGCACTGCTTCACCATGACCGCCTCGTTTGTCCCCGTAGGCCCGTACAAGAGCTACAACTTCCACATAGCCGTGAAATCGTCGCTGCTCAAGGATGTGAAATACGACAAGCGCAGCTCCCGCAGCAACGGCCTACGCTGGTACTGACGCCCCTCTCTCATCAGGCTCTCGCCCCTGCGTCTGATTGCGCAGCCCAAGTAGGGACACACTGAATGAAACACTGCCCTGACGAAACGTCAACAGTGAGGGTTACTTGGCGACATGCTTCTCTCCGTTCTGTATGTAGACAGTCCCCGGCATCGGATTGTGTATTTCCCGTCCGTTCATGTCATACATCTTGTTGTCAGCTGCTTGTGTCCTATCTGTATCGAAACTAACTTCCGTCACACCCACGTCATACGCTGGTGCATTGAAGTCTTCTGCCGAGAATATTATATTGCCATTCGTGTCAGTCACGTTGTCAAACTCAACCCAATGACTATCCCCTGTAATGAAAACATAGTTAGGCAAATAGAAAAAGCCAGTGTTTATTCCGATGCCTTCCACGAATGTGCGTTCAAGCCAATCATCGACGATTACCCTCTGCCGGATGCGTTTGACCCCATTTACGATAATTGTATCGACCTCTTTTATTACGACTGGCACCATTTCTGTAAATGTGCAGAAGTGATCAGGCAGGCCTAAGGGGTACAGTGACGTTGAATAGTATTTGTCCCCAGGCTTTGCCCCGAAATCATACATCAAAACTTCATC
>CAKUKR010000084.1 GCA_934663645.1 uncultured Muribaculaceae bacterium
CGGCGTGCCGTGTCCGAAGGAAGATGAGGCAGTATGTCGTTGATTTGGTGCGACTTGGATGCGGACACGGCACGTCGTGTCCCAGCCTGTCGGGGTCAGAAATTTACGCCGAAGTGCAGCTGTATGAAGTCGATGTGATTTTTCACCTGGTCTACCATTGTGCCTTGGAGCTCGTTCAGGTGAATGAACTGGTAGGAGAGTATCAGGTGGCTTCTGAACCGCTTGGACGATGCGAGGTTGAAGCCTATGCCGGCGTTGAAGGTGAAACCGCCGCTGTTCTCCTCGCCGACGGTGTTGAATGAGTAGCCGGCTTTCAGGTCAAAGAAGCACACTGTCTTGCGCGGAATGAAGGAGGTGCGCAGCACTGCCATCAGGGGAATGAAGTTAGTCCCGGTATGGAAGTCGCGGTGTATGCCGGCACTGAGACCGAGTGTGCGCAGGAGCGAGTTTTTGTAGCCAAGGACGATGTCGATGTCGAATGTAGACATGTCATATCCTCCCATGTCGATAGATGCGCCTACATCTGCGCCCCAGGTGAAATGCGATTTGTCGAGGGTCGGGGTCTTGTCGCCGAAAATGCTTTCGCGTTCTCCGGCGGCAGTGGCAGCTGTTGTAGCGGCATCTGCGCTGTCTGCATTGCTGCCGGTTATATCTGTGGTTTCTGCATGAGCAGCTGACAATATACAGCAAAGGCCTACAGCAGCCAACAGTCGTTTGATACTCTTGAATACCATAGGTCTTGCGTATGTGTCAGATTATGGGTGGGATTACTCGCCGAGGTAGCTTTGGAGCAGCTTGCTCTTCTGGCCTTTGAGGCGGCGGATTGCTTTCTCTTTGATCTGGCGTACGCGCTCGCGTGTCAGGTCGAATTTCGCGCCGATTTCCTCGAGGGTCATCTCCTGGCAACCGATGCCGAAGAACATTTTGAGGATTTCGCGCTCGCGGTCGTAGAGCTGGCGCAGTGCACGGTCTACCTCCTTTGATAGCGACTCCTGGTTAAGAGCGGAGTCAGCCATGGGGCTGTCGGTATTGGTCATCACGTCGAGCAGCGTATTGTCTTCGCCTTCGGAGAACGGTGCGTCCATGGATATGTGACGGCCTGAGACTTTCAGCGTGTCGGTAATCTTGTCAACGGGTATGCCAGTCTGTTCAGCCAGCTCATCGGCTGACGGACGACGCTCATTCTCCTGCTCAAACTTGGAGAGAGCCTTAGTTATCTTGTTGAGCGAACCCACTTGGTTGAGAGGAAGGCGCACGATGCGCGACTGCTCTGCAAGAGCCTGGAGGATGGACTGGCGTATCCACCACACGGCGTATGAAATGAATTTGAAGCCTCGAGTTTCGTCAAACTTCTGTGCGGCTCGTATCAGGCCGAGGTTGCCCTCATTGATAAGGTCGGGAAGGCTCAATCCCTGGTTTTGATACTGTTTCGCAACAGACACGACGAAGCGCAGGTTGGCGCGTGTCAGCTTGTCGAGAGCCTTGCGCCCTTCCTTGCCACCTGCTTTTATTTTCTGAGCCAATTCCACTTCCTCGCTCACTGTGATAAGTTCCTCACGGCCAATCTCTTGGAGATACTTGTCGAGAGATGCGCTCTCACGGTTGGTAATGGACTTGGTTATTTTCAGTTGTCTCATAGATATAGAACCACAAAAATTACTGCAAAATTAGTGATTTCCGGGGTTATGGGCAATGCCATACCCCGGAATGTTCTGTTAAATAATGACAAGGACTTGACACCCACGGCTTTATTTACAAGCCGAGGCGTGCGGCATCACCAAGGTGTAATGCCAGAGGTGTTCAATCCTGTGTCAGAACAGCTTTATGCTGATGTACCGCTTGGGGTTGCGCTGTATGTCAACAATCAGCGAGTCGACGTCAGCCGAAATGCGTGTAAGCCTGTTGTACAGCTCCGGGTCGTTCATCAGCAGTCCCAGCGATGATTTCTGGTCGTTGAGCTGGTCTGAGAAGCGTTTCAGGTTGGCGGTGACATACTCGACATTGTCCATTGTCTCGCGGAGGGGGAGGTTGTTCAGTTGGTTTGTGAACGAGCCGAGGCTGCCTGTCAGGGTGTCGAGGTTGTATGTTACGCGACCGGCGTGCTTCATGATGTAGGGTACATCCTGGTTCATTGTGCGGTTTAGGCCGTCAGTCGCGAACAGGACATTTTTTGTGATGCCGTCGAGGCGGTACAGCGACGTTTGCAGCGACTGGTTGGTCACGAGCATATTGAGGTTGTACATGAGCGAGTCCACCTTCGGCAGTATGGAGTTTACTGTCGGGACGATGTCGTTGGTCAGCGAGGCCATCAGGTCGGGGGCAGTTCCTGTCGGGATAACTCCGCCGAGGGGTATCATCTTCTTGCTGTGTCCGAGCTGTATATTGATAGAGGCTCCGCCGAGCATGCTTGCGGCGATTACGGCGTGTGAGTCTTCGGGTATCTGCAGCTGCTTGTTGAGAGCCATCAGCACTTCGATTTGGCCGGGGTTGTCATAGTTGAAGTTGATTTCTCGTACCTGTCCTACTTTGTAGCCGTCAATGGTGACGGGAGCAGCTACCTCCAGCCCGGCAACGTTGTCATACTTAGCCGTGTAGAAGTTTGCCGGCTTGAACAGGTTTATGCCCTTAAGGTAGTCGATACCGAAGAACAGGACGGTGAGTGCGACAATCACACATACGCCGATTACGAGCAGTTTCTTCGACAGTTTCTTTTCTTTCATTGGTTGCGGTTATGAAATTATACGTTTCTACGGCATTGCTGCGCGTGTCAGTTCTGTTGTTTCTTGTTTTTACGGCTCTTCAGGGAGCGCGGAGCGGACGAGGCATTGTAGTTGTCGGCCGATTTCTTCTTGGCCGCTTCGTATTGTCTCTTGTTGTCCTCTGCGTTGTCAGCTTCAGCTTTGGACTTTTTCTTGTCGTTTTTGGCGGCTTTCTTCTCCTCTTTGTCCTGTTTCTTGGAGGTTTCCGAGATGTCGCGTTTCACGACAGTCCGTTTTTTTGCAACGGAATGATCGTCTGATTTGTTCGGTTGCTCCTTGGCTTGCTTGGTTTTGGAGAAAGCGTTTTTGACTTCCTGTGCTGGGGTCTGCTCCTGCTTTTTCTCAGCCGGCATAGCCTTCGCATCTTTTGAGTCTTTCGCCTTCGTCACCTCTTTTGCCTCTGATTTGTTCTCCTTGGTCTCGGCGGGTTTTGTGTCCACGGTGTTCTTGGAGGTTTTCAGCGACCGAGGGTTGGAGGGTGTTGCGCGGTTTACGACCACTTTCTTGTTGCCGAAAGTGCGGACTTCCCCGCCGTTGTTTTCGTCTTCGTGTTTGGACTTGGAGGACTTTTCGGTATTCTGCTCGGCGACAGGTTTATCCTTCTTATCCATTTTCTTGTTGCGCTTGAGGGCTTTTGCTTCCCCCTTTTGGGTAGTGCGTTTTTCGGAGGTTTTCTGTTTGACCGGTGTCGGCTCTTCCTCATGGGTAGCGGCGGCAGTTTGTTGCTTCCTGGCGTTGCTGCTTACGGTTGTCCCTGCCGATTCGGAGCGCAGAGTGATGTTGTCGGTCTCGAGGTTGCGCTCTGACGAGGCCTTTCGTGATGACGCGGAGCGGCGTTTGCGAGGCAAGGCGGTTTGCCGTGACTGAGGCTTGCTTGGGGCTACGTCTGACCGCTTGGAAGAGGGCGCGTTGCTTACCAGTACATAGCAGTCTTCGCTTGAAACCTCGGCGTCCGACTGATATGCCTTGTTGCCCAGTTTCTTCAGCTTGTCCCGGTAGGTGACAACGGCATTGGCGATACCCTGTGCCATTCGTTTCTGGCCGACAGAGGAATTTATGTAAAGTGCAGACTGCTTGTTGGAAATGAAGTCCATTTCGATGAGTACGGCCGGCATGTTAGCGTCTTTCAGCACGAGGAAACCGTCGTGGAATATTCCTCTCATTTTCCGGTTTGTTGTCTTGGCGAGTTCGTCAAGCAGTTCGCCTGCGAAGCCGATGCTGTTCTCGTAGATGCCTTTTGACTTCGCAGTCAGTGTTGCCTCGTCTTCGCCCGGAACGAATGAATCGTACTTGTCCTTATAGTTGCGTTCCAGAAAGATAGCCTCATTTTCGCGTACAGCCACATTGAAGCCGTCGTCGTTCTCCTCGTCATGTCCGATGACGTAAATAGATGTGCCGTCTATCTGTTGGCGATCAGGCGTGTCTTCATCGGCAAAATTGGTATGGAGCGAGATGAAAAGGTCTGCCTTCTCCTTGTTCGCCTTGGCTGCACGGTCTCGCAGGTTGACTGATTTGTCGGCGTTGCGCGTCAAGATGACCTTGTAGCCTTTCTTCTTGGACAAAATCTCCTGCAGACGGAGGGCGACATTGAGAGTTATTTCCTTTTCGACGGCCTTGTTGTCTGTTTCGCCGTTGTCCTTTCCTCCGTGTCCGGGGTCAATGACAATGACAAAATTCTTCTTGCTGCTTGCAGCGGCATACATTGGTGCGAAGGCCATCGAGATGACGGCAAGCAGCAACAGGGCGTATATATGGTGTTTTAGAAAATTCATAGAGCTGTTTGTTAGCGCAAAATTAGGAAAAATATCCGGTATGCCCAAGAGCGGAGGGGGAATGGGATAGTTTTTCAGACTAATGTAATAGTAACAACAACGCTTGCGGCCTCTATGTTATAGCGGATTGCCAAGTTCGATGACATTGCAGTCGCGTATGTCGCCGCAGTCGAGGACGAGGGTGACGAGCGTGCGCTTCGTTTGCCAGCCGTGCGTGCCGGCTGCGCCGGGGTTGACGTGGAGCAGCGACAGTTCGCGGTCATACATTATGCGCAGTATGTGGCTGTGGCCGTCCACCATCAGCTGTATGCCGTTCTCGCGCAGCAGGTTTTTCATGCCTCGAGACCAGTGTCCGGGATAGCCGCCGATGTGCGTCAGCAGCACCTTTATTCCCTCGATTTCAAATATGTCAAGTTCCGGGAAGCGGCGGCGCACCTCGCCGTGGTCGATGTTGCCGGCGACGGCACGCAGAGGGGCAATAGCGGCAAGGCTGTCGGCTATGGAGATGTCGCCCAGGTCGCCGGCGTGCCATATCTCGTCGCAGTCGGCGAAATAGTATGCATAACGCTCGTCGTGGCACGAATGGGTGTCACTCAATATCCCGATTTTTTTCATCAGCCGTTATTTGAACGTGTCCGGGAGGTCGTTCTCGTACAGAACCACGTCGCCAGCCGTGAGTATCGTCGCCAGATGTCTTTGTGCATCTTGGAATGTGTCGGCCTCTATCAGTTTTGACTCGTCAAAACCAGTTGACAGAATGCCCTCTGTCAATGCCTTGCGGTTGTATTCACCTACAACAATGGCGATGTCAACGTTTTTGCCAATGTGTTCGCCCAGTTGGCGGTTGAGGTCAAACTGCTTGTCTCCGAGCTCGATCATGCCTGGGGTGACGATGATGCGTTTGCCGCCGGTGAACTGGCTGATAACGTCAACTGCCATGCGCGATCCGGTCGGGTTGGAGTTGAATGCGTCATCGATTATGGTCACTCCGCCGGCAGTGCGCTTCATGTTCAGCCGGTGCTCGACCTGCTCTATCTGCGCCACGGCATATTTGATGCTTTCGGGCTTCATGCCCAGATGAAGGGCGACAGCGACAGCTGCGAGCAGGTTTGATATGTTACATTCGCCGACGAGCTTGGTAGTCAGTTCGAGCGAGAAGCCGTCCGGCCCTTCGACCGTGAATGTCGTGCCGCTATGCGAATACTTGATGTCCTTGGCGGTGAACTGCGCCCCGTCGGGCGAGGACACGGCGTAGCGTATCACCGTGACGTTTGAGACCTCGCGGTTTGCGCAATATTCGAAATCGTTGTTCACCAGAGCCAGCCCGTCGGCGGGGAGGGCATCGACAAGCTCAAACTTGGTGGCCTGCACATTTTCGATGGTCTTGAACGACTCGAGGTGCATCGGTCCTACGGCGGTGACAATGCCTATCGAGGGGTGGACGAGGTCGCAGATTTCCTTGATGTCGCCGACTTGCTTCGCGCCCATCTCACAGATGAAAACTTCGTTGTAGGGCTTCATCATCTCGCGCACGGTGCGGATTACACCCATCGGGGTATTGTACGACCCCGGGGTCATCAGCACGTCAAACTGTTCGGAGAGTATGCGGTACAGGTAGTGCTTGGTGCTTGTCTTGCCATACGAGCCGGTAATGCCTATGATTTTCAAGTCGGGCATCGAGGCCAGTATACGCGCCGCGTCGTTGTAATACCGCTTGTTGATTGCCTTCTCGACTGGCGCGAGAATCCACAGCGCGAGCGTCACAATGACGTATGAGAATATAGACACCGCCAGCAGCACGCCGAGCGACACCTGTCCGCCGGTGTACAGCTTCATGTCGGCAGAGTAGGCGAGGACTATCGCGGCGGCATAAATGGCGAGGGCCAGCACCGCCGTTACGCTGTATATGCGCTTGACGCGGTTGGTGAATACCAGCGGCTTCTTGTATTTGCGCCGCAGCAGCATGACAGTCTTGGTTACCAGCACTACGGTCGCTATGATCGCGCTGAGCGTAGGGGGAAGCAGTGTCGAGAACAGCAACAGCAGCAAGGCGACATCGACGAGCCGCCATGCGGTCATCTTGTTGCCGTTCAGCCACCGCCAGTAGCGGTCGGTGCGGTAGCTGTTTTGCTGTAACATCTGTATGTCATACTTGAAATTGACGAGCATGTACACGCCGCAAATAGCAAGTATGATTATGCTGAAAATCGCTGTTGTAGAAATCATTGCAGTTCGTCTTTTAGAAATTCTTTGATTACCGCACGGAAGCCACGCGGGTTGTCGAGGAATGAATAGTGTCCGCACCCAGGAAACGACACAAGCCCGGCATCGGGTATGAGCCGTTCCATTGTTCTTGCGTCGCTTAGCGGTGTTGCGGTGTCATTCTCGCCCCAGATGAGGAGCGTTGGGGCTTTGATGTCCGGCATGACGTGTTTCAAATCCTCGTTGACGCATTTGCTCAATATGCCGCGCATTGTCGGCGAGGCGGCGGCGTAGTCAGCCGACCCGGATTTGCTGCGGCGTTTTTCGAGTATCTTTTCACCGCGCTTCTTGCCCAAAAACAGGTGCACCAGATGCTTGAAAGCCTTGTATGTGTAGACCTTATAGTAATACTTCATGCTTCTGCGCGGCTTGATGCCAGCTGCGTCTACGAGCAGCACTTTGTTCACGCGGTTGCGGGAGGAGAGGAGTATGGAAATGCGTCCGCCGAAGCTGTGTCCCAGCAGGATCGGGTTGTCAATGCCGAGCATCTTGATGAACTTCTCGACAAGCTGCGTATACTCCTCGACGCCCCAGATAGCCGGCGGCTCGTCGCTTTTGCCGTGCCCCGGCAGGTCAATGCTGTATACGTGCATTTTGTCGGCGAGTATAGCCCGGATGCTTGCGAGCGTCTCGAGCCGGCAGCCCCACCCGTGCATCAATATGATCGGCGCTCCGCCTTCAGGCCCGCACTCGTCATAGTTGATGTTTACGCCATCTATCTGGATTGACTTTTCCATAATTGCAAAATTAGTCAGAATAATCCACTTTACAAAATCGGCGGGAGGTGTTTGGCGCGACTGAACCAAATAATCTGCGCGGCGTTTGTACAGACGGAGATTTTGATATAACTTTGCATTGCGGCTGTCGCCCTTCGTGGGCGAGGAAACCACCGCTATATGGCGAAATGCCGTATATGCAACTAAACAACAAAGAACTGACAGAACTATGCTGATTCATTTTACTGACGAGGCTGCCGTTAGGGCTATCGAAAGCGGCAAGCCCGTTGTCATTGATTTTTGGGCTACATGGTGCGGCCCGTGCGTCAAGCTCGGCCCGATAGTGGAGGAACTCGCCGAGAAGTATGCTGACCGCGATGTCATCATCGGCAAACTCAACATCGACGACAATGTTGACGTGCCGGCGGAGTACCGTGTGCGCAATATCCCCACCGTGCTTTTCTTCAAGGACGGCCAGGTGGTGGAGCGCAGTGTCGGCCTCGTGAAACTCGCTGACCTTGAGGCTAAGCTCCAGAGCATACTCTGACATATACCGTTGAGGCATAACCTGATGACGGCGGTGCGCTGTGCGCAGTGCCGCCGTTGTGTGTTTTGAAAATACTGACTAATCTGACAAACCTATCTATATGAAAGCAGACTTCCGCCGCAAACCGGATTGGCTGAAAATAAAATTGCCGCGTGGCTTCAAGACTTCGCAGGTCGTGGGGTTGCTCAACGAGAAGCACCTGCACACCATCTGCAGCTCGGGCATGTGTCCCAACCGTGGAGAGTGCTGGGGCAACGGCACAGCGACGTTCATGATCGGCGGCAACATTTGCACCCGCTCTTGCAAGTTTTGCAACGTGGCGACGGGGCGGCCGCATCCGCTCGACCCGAAGGAGATTGACGACATCGTGACTTCTGTCAAGGAGTTGAAGCTCCGCCACATAGTGATAACCTCCGTTGACCGCGACGACCTCGAGGATTGCGGAGCGTCGCACTGGGCAGCTATGATACGCACACTGCGCGAGCAGTGTCCCGGCGTGACCATGGAAGTGCTTATCCCGGACTTCAAGGGCCGCCATGACCTGATTGACAGGGTGATAGCAGAACGCCCAGACATCATCTCGCACAATATGGAGACTGTCCGCCGCCTGACCCCCGAGGTGCGCTGCTTTGCCACCTACGACCGCTCGCTCGACGTGATACACCATATTTCGGAATCGGGCATCCGCTCCAAGTCGGGCATCATGCTCGGCCTCGGCGAGACCGAAGAGGAGATTTTGCAGACCATGGACGACCTCCGTGATGCCGGCTGCGAGGTGATGACGATAGGGCAGTACCTGCAGCCCACCAAGGAGCATTACCCGTTGCAGGAATACATCCACCCCGACACATTCGAGAAATACCGCCTGATAGGGATCGAGAAGGGGTTCCGCCATATAGAGAGTGCGCCGATGGTGCGTTCCAGCTACCATGCCGAGCGGCATATACACTGACAGCGGCATGATACAAGACTTGGATTTGGGCATAATGCCGTATGCCGAGGCTCTGCAAAAGCAAACGGAACTGTTTGACACTCTGGTAGATGCCAAGAAAAACGAAGCCGCACCAGGACAGGAGTACCTGCTGACGGTGCAGCACACGCCTGTTTATACTCTCGGCAAGCACGGACATGCGGAAAATATGCTGCACCGCATACCGGGCGTGGATGTGGTCAGAATCACACGCGGCGGCGACATAACTTTCCATGGCCCGGGGCAGCTTGTGGTGTATCCTATTATAGACATGGCGCGGCATCATCTCGGAGTGAAAAGCTACATCACACTCCTTGAGGAGTGCATCATCCGC
>CAKUKR010000085.1 GCA_934663645.1 uncultured Muribaculaceae bacterium
GTAAGCGGCGTGTTCAAGGGCCGTCCCGAAAAATCGCTTCGCTTCAAGGCCGGCGACATCGTGGAGGTGCTTGACGGCACGGAGGTGCGCTTGGCAGTGGTCACTGCCGTGCCGCCGACCAAAGAGCAGCATCATGAGCAGGTACAGAACACTGGCTGCCGTGTCCCTGCAATGGATGCCTCGGACGATGTCGTGGCCGTGATATACGGTTCTGAAGGCCATGACCGTGTCCACACGCTCAATGTCATGCGCCCTCACGCGCCCCTTGCTGACGAGGTGCGTCAGCGTTTCGAGGGCTATTATAAGGCGTTTTTGAGCAGCAAGGGGTAATATTTGCAGCTTAAAATGAAAATATTTGTCTGGCGGAAGGTTTTTTGCCAGACTAAGCCGTAACTTTGCATTTGTAACAACCAAACATAACTAATCACATGAATCCCACACTATTGACTATCGTGGCTGTGGCTGTTGTCGTCATCCTGCTGATGATACTCTATTTCAGCTACAACAACAAGGAAATCTCCCTGCGCAAAGAGGCAGAGGCCCAGCGCGGCAAGATAACTGCCGTTCGCGACAAGATGTTCAAGATCATACAGGAGAAGGCTGGCGTGGCTACGGAGTACCGCAACGCTTTCGAGAAGGTCTACCCGCAGATCATCGCCGGCCGCTATTCCGGCGACAAGGGAGGACTGATGAAGTGGATACAGGAGCAGAACCCCAATTTCGACACGTCGCTTTACGGCGACCTGATGCAGGCTGTCGAGGTGCAGCGCAACTCGTTTCTCAATGCGCAGACCCGTATGCTCGACATCATCAACATGCGTGCGGCGCTGATAGAGCAGTACCCCTCCCGCTGGTTCATCAAGAACAAGTCCGTGATAGAGTATACTGTCATCGCCTCGACGGATACCAACAACGTCATCGCCACCGGCGTGGATGACTGGACCCTGACATTCTGAACCGATGGCAGCTCCACTGTACATTATCCCGCTGATAACGTGCGCAGTCCTCTATTTCGGCTTCCAGCCGCAGATAGGGCTGCTTGGCTACGCCTGTATCTTGCTGGGCGGCTGCGCGTTGATAGGCCTGATGCACTGGCTGATGGCTCTGTCGCGCCGCCGCTGCAATGAGTTTCTCGGCACGTTTGTCACCAAAATCTCCTACGAAGACCCGTGGACAGAGCGCGTAGAGCGCACGGAAACCAAGACCGACAGCAACGGCAAGACCTATACGGTCAAGAAGGTGGAATATGTCCACCACTCCGAGTCAATATCATTCTGCACTCAGCTGGACAGCATCCATTTCTGCTATTCCGGTTTTTTTGCCATGGTGCGTGACTTTTGGGGCGCGCCGAGGCACAACGACGTGTGGCACGGCAGCAATATCGTGGGCGGCGCACGCTACGGTCATCATTACGTGTTCCGCGAGGCCTGCTGCGGTTACGGCGGACTGCGCAGCAAGTGTGTCCCCGTGACCGAGGAACATTCATACGAAAACCGCATACGCAACTCCAACTCGATATTCCGCTTTGAGAAAGTCACCAGGCAGGAGGCCGAGCAGGAGGGGCTGTATGAGTACCCCAAGATTGATGACGACTATGACGTGCCGGCTGTATTGTCGGCGACATACCCCGTTTCGTATGAGACAGACATGGAATACCGGCTGTTCAACGCTCTCGACGCGCCGGAGCGTCAGATGCGCCTCTTTGTCCTCATCTATGACGAGACGACCGACGTGTCGACCGCCGAGCGGCAGCGTGCCTACTGGAAAGGGGGCAACAAGAATGAGCTGGTGGTGTGCATCGGCGTAAGAAAGGACGGCACGGTCAAGTGGGCGCACGCATTCTCCTGGGCCGACGAGCAGACGCTCGAGGTCAAGGCTTCGCAGTACCTGTTGCGTCAGCCGGCACTCGACCTCGATGATTTCCTGGAATGGTTCAAATCTGAATATCAGGTATGGGTGCGCAAGGAGTTCAAGGACTTCAAGTATGTGAGCGTTCCGCTTACGAGCGGGCAGCTGATAGCCATACTCATCACTTCGCTGATTGAGAACGGCCTCGTGCTGGCGTTTGTAAGATGACAGCTGTAAGGACAGTGCAATTGTTAACAACTAAATAATGAATGAAATGGACAAACTGACAGAAAAAGTGAGAAAGGCTATCCGCTCCAACGGGTGGAAAATACTCGATGACCACAGCGATGATGAGCAGCTGACATTTGAGGCCGGTGACGAATGGTTCATCTACATCATCAAGAACAACGGCAAGGAGATAGACTCTATATGCTTGCTTTACAGAGTGCTGGAGTTCGGCGAGTGCTTTATTCCGGATATGTACATCTTTGCCGGGATGGTGAACAACCGTCATACCTGTGCGCATGTCGCTGTACACAGCAAGCGGTTTGAACCGGACGCGGAGAGCAACCTGTTCGGCTTTGAGTTTCATGCTCCCAAGACCGGGTGCGGCGACCTGAAGGAGATTCTGAAAGCCGGAGTTGGGCAGCTTGTGGCAATTGCCGAGGATTTCGACGAGACGTGGGCGGCCATGCACCCGCAGGACGAGGAGTAACAGGACTGTGTCAATCTGCGCTTCGCGGTGTGGGGCAGCGCGTGGCGGTTTTGCAGTGTCGGCTTTTTTGCCTAACTTTGCCGCCAACCAACATAGCAGAGAAATGTCTACCAATACAGTTGACAACAAACGAAAAGTGACCACACGCCGTCTCGTGGAGATGAAGCAGCGCGGCGAGAAGATTTCGATGCTCACGGCTTACGATTACTGGAGCGCGAAAATCATCGATGCTGCGGGCGTGGACTGCATACTCGTGGGCGATTCTGCCTCTAACGTTATGGCGGGCAACGTGACGACGCTGCCGATCACGCTCGACCAGATGATTTACCACGGCAAGTCGGTAATCCGTGGCGTGGAACGCGCTCTCGTGGTCGTGGACATGCCTTTCGGCTCGTATCAGGGCAATTCCAAGGAGGCTCTCGCGTCTGCCATACGCATTATGAAGGAGGCTCACGCTGAGGCTGTCAAGATGGAGGGGGGCTCGGAGATACGCGAGTCGATAGAGCGCATCCTCTGCGCCGGCATCCCGGTGATGGGGCATCTCGGGCTCACGCCGCAGAGCATCAACAAGTTCGGCACTTACAGCGTGCGTGCCCGCGAGGAGCAGGAGGCTGAGAAGCTGCTTGAGGATGCCCGTATGCTTGATGATATAGGGTGCTTCGCCATCGTGCTTGAGAAGATACCTGCCGAGCTTGCGACACGTGTTGCCGCTGAGGTGTCTATCCCGGTCATCGGCATCGGCGCGGGTGGAGGCGTTGACGGCCAGGTGCTCGTAACCCATGATATGCTGGGGCTGACGCAGGGCTTTTCGCCGAGGTTCTTGCGCCGCTATGCCAACCTCAGTGAGGTGATGCATGATGCGGTGTCGCGCTATGTCGAGGATGTGAAGCAGTGTGACTTCCCCAACGAGAGCGAGCAGTATTGACAAATCAATGATAAATGACAGAGAGAGAGGGTGTATCGCTTGGCGATACACCCTCTTTATGTTCGGGGAAGTGTGCGGTATGATTATTTGAGCGTGCCGTTTTCGGCCTTCTCGATCATGTCTTTGTTAGCGGAGATGTAGATTTCCACGCGGCGGTTCTGTGCGCGGCCTTCAGCAGTCTCGTTGCTTGCTACGTAGTCAGACATCGCGATGCCCTGTGAGGTGACGCGGGAAGAAGCCACGCCCTGGTTTACGAGGTATGTGAGGACGCTCTTGGCGCGTTCGGTGGAGATGCGCTCGTTGACGGACATCTTGCCGGTGTTGTCGGTGAAGCCGTATACGTATACGTCAGTGTCGGGGTTTGATTTCAGGGAGTTGGCAAACTTGGTCAGCTCATTCTTGGCAGATGCGCTGATAGTTGTGCCGTTTGTGGGGAAGAGGATGCCGCCCTCGAAAGTTACTTTGATTGCCTTCAGGCCGTTAGCGTCGGTGGTTTCCTCGACGTTAGCGTTAGCAAGCTGCTCCTCGAGTTCCTTTTTCTGCTTGTCCATCTTGTTGCCGATGAGTGCGCCTGCGCCTGCGCCTACTGCTGCTCCGACGCCAGCGCCGATAGCTGCGCCCTTGCCGCCGCCGATGAGCGCGCCGATGCCGGCACCGAGGCCAGCGCCGCCGCCGCCGCCGATGAGTGCGCCTTTGCCGGTGTTGGACATGTTACAAGCGGTTGTGCCTACGAGCATTGAACCTGCAACGAGGGCCATTGTCAGTGTTTTGAAAATCTTTTTCATGACAAGTGTATTTATTAGATGATGTTGTTTGTATCAACCTGACAATCAACATACTATCGCACGCGGTAAATGCTCGCGCACGCCAATCCGTTGATTTTCAGCTGCAAATTTAGCAAAAATCCGTGTAACCGGCAAATCGGGTTCTTGCCGGGCATCCCGTTTCGCGATGTGCTGCTGTCACATATCGTCGAGCGCGAGGCATACGGTCTCGAGAGTGCGGCCGCCGATATGTTGTGCAACATGAATATCTCCTCTTGCGGATTTGTTGGCATATTATGCTGACGCGGGTGCGGCGATTTCCGTTACTGCGGTTTTTTTGGTAATTTTGCAGCGTGGAATGGAAGGCGGAGCCGTGATCGTGCGTCCGTAAGTCACTCAACTTAAACCATGCAACGCGATGCGTAGAGTCTTTTCATCTGTCATTATACTGTTGTGTGCCCTGCTTGCGGCACAGGCGCAGCTTGTGTCTACGGGAAATGAGAGCCAGTTTGCCGATTCGCTGCGGCGCGAGTTTGACAACGGCCCGTATTTCGGGCTGTACAAGGACAACTATTTCACTGTCGGCACGACTGTCGGCAGCAAGCCTACGCGCACAAACTCTGACGTGAAGTTCCAGATTTCGATTTCGCAGCGGCTCACTAAGTCGGTGCTGCCGTGGCATACGTACTTGTTCCTGATGTATTCGCAGAAGACGATGTGGAACGTGTTTGAGGAGTCGCTGCCGATGCGTGACCTCAATTTCAACCCGGGCATCGGGTGGTCGAAGCCGTTCTTCAACAAGGACCGGTATGTGGGCAAGCTCACGCTGATGATAGAGCATGAGAGCAACGGCCGTGACGGCGAGGAGTCGCGCAGCTGGAACAAGATTTCCCTCTCGGGCTCGGTGATGATAGACAACTGCATCATGGTGCACGGCAAGTTCTGGATACCGATAATCGACGGCATGAACAACAAGGACATCCTGAAGTATTCGGGCATCTACCAGCACGGTGTGGAGATTGCTACGCCTGACCGCAAGTTCATCTGGGACTTGACGCTGGTGAAGCGTGCCGGGTGGAACCTCAGCTACAATACCATATTGGAGTTCAGCTGGCTGATACACAAGAAGTCTAACCAGTACCTGTTTGCGCAATATTACAACGGATATGGAGAGAACCTGCTGGACTACAAGCAGTTTCACTCGCGGCTGCGTGTGGGCATAGTCATCAAGCCGCGTTTCTTCTCCGAGTTCTGACCCCAATGATATGGATATGATAGGTTTTTCACTCGATACGCCTGAATGGATATGGCTGCTGCTGGCTGTGGCAGCCCTTGCCGCTCTGACGGCGGTGCTGGCCGGTTTCGTGCCGCTGCGGCGTTTGCGGCGCAATGAGCCGGCGGAGGGTGACGCTCCAGGGCCCAAAGCCTCGATTATAGCCCTTGCCTCCGGCAGCTGTGACATAGAGGCTTTCATAGAGGCTGTCAAGGCGCAGGATTACCACGACTTTGAGTTGATAATCGTGCATGAGTCCACGTCAGCAGCCAATGAGGAGCTGTCGGAGCGGCTGGTGTGGCAGCATGGCAGCGGCGACGGCGGCGGGTGCAGTGCTGTCCGCCTGTGCTTCTATCCTCCTGGTGCGCTGGCTCTGTCCCACAAGAAGCTTGCGCTGACCATAGGTGTCAAGGCGGCGGCCGGAGATGTCATAGTCACTACATCGACTTGCTGCCGCATACCATCGCCGTCATGGCTGTCGTCCATAATGCGCCATTTCACTTCCGGCACGGACATAGTGCTGGGTTTCTCCTGTCCTGACTTTGACTTCATGCCCAAGGTGACGCGCCCGCTGCGCCGGTTCGGGTTTGTGATGCGTTCGGCACAGTGGCTCGGCGCAGCCGCGAGCGGCGAGCCGTACCGAGGCGACGGGCTGAACCTTGCCTATCGTCGCGGCTTGTTCTTTGACGCCAAGGGGTTCGGCTCGTCCATAGACTTGGTGCATGGCGAGGATGACATATTCATATCCTCGCTTGCCGATGGCGGCAACACAGCAGTGGAGTTTTCGGACTCGTCGGTGCTTGTGCCCGAAGTGGGCGACGAGTTGCCGCGCCTGTTTGCCGATGCCCGCGAGCATTACAGGTTCACGTCGTCATGGCTGCCACGCAAGCCGTACATCATCGCCGGGCTTGCGTCAATGTCGCAGTGGGTTATGGCGGCCGCAGCTGCAGCTGCTTCAGTGCTTGCGCTGCCCAATCTGCTGCCAGCCGCCTTGTCTGTCTTCGTGCTGCTGGCTGCATGTCTCGTTCAGAGTTTCATGTACCGATGCGCAGCGCGTGAGGTCGGAGACAGCCGCGGGTGGCTTGCTGCCCCGCTTATGCTGCTGGCACGCCCGGTGGACAACGCCCTGTTTGACATGAGAAACCGCCGCCACCGTTATACCAACTATACATACCGCAGACAATGAGCATCTGAAGGGCTTCAGACGATAATCTCACACTTATGAGCGAAACACAACAGACACAGCAGGTATCGGAGCGTGTCCGCGAACTTGGCACGGGAAGCATACCCCGGCTGCTGCTCAAATACAGCCTCCCGGCAGTCATAGGCACTGTCGTCATGGCTCTCTACAACATTATAGACTCCGTGGTAATAGGCCATGCCATTGACGACCCCAATGTGGTCAGCGGCATTGCCGTTACGTTTCCTGTGATGAACCTCGGCACGGCACTCGGCATGCTGATAGGCATCGGAGCGACGACGCGCATCTCGATAGTCATGGGGCAGAATGACCTGCAACAGGCGGAGCGGATACTCGGCAACTCGATAGTTCTGACAACTGTGATAGGGCTGTTGTATATCACGCTGTTCGCACTGTTCCTCGACAGGATACTCATCGCCTTCGGCGCATCGCCAAATTCGCTGCCATACGCACGCGAGTTCCTGATGTGGGTGCTGCCGGGTATGCTGCTGATGAACTTGACGTTCTCCTACAACAACATCATGCGAGCCGACGGCTACCCTGGCAAGGCCATGTATACCAACCTGATAGGCGCGGGGCTTAACTCGATACTCGCGCCGCTGTTCCTGTTCGGCTTCAAGTGGGGCATACGGGGGGCGGCTATAGCGACGGACTTGTCGATGCTCGTGACGGCTTTTTTCGTGATGAGCCACTTTTTCCGCAGGGGGGAGGGGCTGGGTTTCCGCCGTGGCACGTTCCGCCTCGACAAGCGGATAGTCAAGTCGATACTGTACATCGGCATGTCGCCGTTCCTCATCAACGTTGCGGGGTCGCTTATCAATGCTATCATCAACAATTCACTGCTCAAGTACGGCGGTGACAATGCGATTGCAGCAGTGGTGGTGTTCAACCGCTATGTCACGGTGTTCGTGTTTGTTGTCATCGGCATTTGCCAGGGTATGCAGCCTATCCTGGGCTACAACTACGGTTCGCACCGCTACGGGCGGCTGTTCTCGACGTTGCGTCTTGCTGCCGTAACCGCTGTTGTCATAACGACGGTGGGGTCTATTGTCGGAGCTGTCGCGCCGCGTACGATTGCGCAGATGTTCATGCAGGACCCTGCGCAGATAGAGTGCGCCGTGCGGTGCCTGCGCATCACGACGCTGACATTCTGGATGGTGGGCTTTCAGGTTGTGGCGACCAACTTTTTCCAGTCGCTCGGCATGGCGGGGAAGTCTGTGTTCCTGTCGCTGACACGGCAGATTATTTTCATGATACCGGTGCTCATAATTCTTCCGCCGCTGTTGAAGCTCGACGGCGTGTGGGCGTGCTTCCCCATATCTGATTTGGCGGCTACTGTGGTCGCAGCGCTGATGCTGACGGCGCAGATACGCAAAATCAAGCGCAAGGATGCGCCAAATGCAGTTGTGTAATAGCATGAAACATAGGGAGATGCGCGGAAAGTGAAAAAATAATTGCCGAAATACTTGCACACTCCCCGAAAGATTACTAATTTTGCATCGCATTTGAGGGAGCGACACTGTGTCAAACGCTTGGATGCAACTGCTTCAGTAGCTCAGTTGGTTAGAGCACCTGACTGTTAATCAGGGGGTCGTTGGTTCAAGCCCATCCTGAAGCG
>CAKUKR010000086.1 GCA_934663645.1 uncultured Muribaculaceae bacterium
TCCGCCGCAACCTGAAGCTGAAGCAATTTGGCGTGGTTTCGTCAGTCCCAGCTTTGACAATAACGGCGATGAACAATTCCAACATTCCAAGATTGACAAAGGGCAATTTCCAAAGTGATGCCAATGCTACATACAGATTCAGTATGCAAGTCATAGTAGATGAAGCTCGGAAAATTGCTGGCAATAAAGATATTGAGATCTCTCCGTATCCTGTTGGCAGCATACTGAATTACACCAGCAATGGCAAACCTTGCGGCATTTTGCTTACGTTGAACTGGAAGGGTGAAGAGACAGCCTGTAAGCTTAGAATAGTTCGTGATACTGTTGTTGACGGCAATATTACGGCTCAAGCCGAAGTGACGGTGCCTGTTTGCGGCGCACGATTCCTGCATGACAACTCAGTTTCAGTGGAAGGGCATCTGTGGAAATCTATTCTGCTGGACACTGGTTTCATCAATACTCCGAACTTAGGACTTAAGTCAGTCCAGTTCATCGATGATAATGTTTCCTGTTGTGCTTCAGCTACGCCTGTTGCTGGCGTATGGAAATCAGGAGACACCATAGTCATCAAGCCATCGGACAACGATTCCAGCCAAGAATGGGTTGACACCAACATACGAATGAAAAAATAACCTGACAGAGAGGCAAGTGAACAGATTCTGTCTGTTCATTTGCCCTTCTTCCCCAAAAACACATACAAATAAATCATGAGACAAAGAATTATATCAATGCTTGTAGCAGTGCTGACGATATTGCCGACATTAGCACGAGTAGATCCTGTGAAAGTAGATGGTCTATATTACCGGCTGATAGGCAAGACTCAGGAAGCTTACTATTCTGGAACGAGAAACCAGTTTGGTCCGTCGAATTTGATCCTTCCGGCTACGGTAACATTTGGTGGCAGGGACTTTAAAGTAGTCGGTTTCTTCAGTCTGGAATATAATGAGAGGTATGAGAAATATGATCCGCTCGGATACGTGAGCAAAATATTCTTGCCGGAAACTATCCTGAACAACGAGGAGAACCTCTCGTTCCTTCGAAGCTGGGGTTGGTATTTGGAACACATCGAGGTTTCTAAGAAGTCTACGGAATACAGCAGTTTTGACGGTTTGCTGTATGACGGCACTGGTGAAACGCTGATTTATATTCCAATTTGCCGCAAGGCTGATGTGACGGCTTTCCCCGAAAATGTCAAAGTATTTGGAGACGAGTGCGCTTATCGCACCAGTTTTGAATCAATAACAATTCCCGAAGGCGTGACTACTATTGGGGATTACGCATTTGCAAACTCCTCGGTAAAGGAACTGGTGATGCCGAACTCCGTTTCCTCAATCGGGGCAAGAGCGTTCGACGGAGCAGAGAATCTGAGGCGGTTGTCCTTTGGCACGTCGTTGAAGAGATTGGCTACCATGGGCATGGTCCCCAATTTGGAGGAAGTGTCATTCTCGTCAGGCACAACAAGCATTGAAACGTCAATCTTTAACTTATGTAGATCGCTTCGCCAGATAGTCGTTGCAGAGGACAATCCCGTATACTCTACATACGAGGGCATATTGTATGACAAGGACTACAAGAATCTTCTTTATGTACCGTATGGGATTTACAGTTTTGCAGCTCCTGCTGGTTTCGAGGTCATTCCTCCCCATACTTTCGAAAACCGAAGGTCTCTCGGCTCAGCTGATTTGGCAAACGTGAAATCAATAGGCGAGTATGCATTCTGCAATACCAACCTGCACAAGCTCGACTTGTCAGGTCCGGCAAAAAAGATAGGACTATATGCGTTTTCAGGCAATAAGAGCTTTGATGATCAGTGGGCTATGGAAATTACGCTATCTGATGAGATGACAGAAATCCCGGCTGCTTTCCAGAAATGTAAAATCAAGAGTATTGACGGCTGCGAGAACATAATGTTCATTGCCGAGAATGCGTTTGCGGGGTCTTGGTTCATTGACTGTTCTGTACTCGATGTCGTAAAGAACGCTTCTGAAATCGGAGCTGGGGCATTTGAGGAAGCAAGGTTTCCGGAGGATGCTGTCATTGAGTTGTCAGATGAGATAGAAGTGGTTGAAGACCATACATTTGACCTTGACAGCGATTCCGGTAATTCAATCGCCAAACTGAAAATAGGTCCAAAAGTAAGATGCATCGGAGATGCCGCTTTCAATTTCTTAGAGGTGACTGACGGAATTTACTGCGAGCCAGACTTGCCGCCGGTATGTACGGGCGAACCGTTCAACAACGCAATATATGCGTTCACGACGCTGTTCGTGCAGACACCGGAGAAGTACGCGGCAACGGCTCCGTGGAACAAGTTCAACAACATCGTCTACCATGAGTATTCCGGGGTGGAGGAGGTTGCTGACGGCGGCGAGGAGTTCAGCGTCAGCTGCGTCGGCGGCGAGATGCGTGTCGAGTGTGCTGACGGCACGGCGGTGACGGTATGGAGCGCGGACGGACGCGAGGCGTACAGCGGCACTGGCAGCTGCGCAGTAGCCCTGCCGCGCGGCATCTACATAGTACGCGCCGGTGCTTCGACCCGCAAGGTCATGATGTAATTGTCTAAACGATACGCTAATATAAAGGAGCGCAGCCGAAATCGGTTGCGCTCCTTTTGTAGGCTTAAGAGCGGTATGTCAGATTGAGAGGCGGCGCAGCGTGTTGAGCAGCTCGCGGTTGATGGGCTTGTCGTTCTTGATGGCCTTGGTGAACGGCACGTAGACTATCTCGTCGTTCTTGATGCCTATCATCACGTTGCGCTGGTCGTCGAGCAGGGCATCCACCGCCGCCGCGCCCATGCGCGAGGCTATTATGCGGTCGTAAGCCGAGGGAGAGCCGCCGCGCTGCAGGTGCCCCAGTATGGTGACGCGCACTTCGTAGCCTGGGAACTCGTTCTTGACGCGCTCTGCCAGACCCATTGCGCCGCCGGTGATGGGCGATTCCGCCACGAGGACTATCGATGAGTTCTTGGATTTGCGGAATCCGTTCTGTATCAGCTCGGCAAGCTGGTCGGCCTGTGTCGAGATCTCGGGGATAATAGCGGCTTCTGCGCCGGAGGCGATCGCGCCGTTCAGGGCGAGGAAGCCGGCGTCGCGTCCCATGACCTCGATGAAGAACAGCCGCTCGTGGCTCGTGGCGGTGTCGCGTATCTTGTCAACGCACTCGATTATGGTGTTCAACGCCGTGTCGTAGCCGATGGTCGAGTCCGTGCCGTATAGGTCATTGTCGATAGTGCCGGGCAGTCCGATTATCGGCAGCTGGTATTCGTTGCCGAATATTCGTGCGCCGGTGAGCGAGCCGTCGCCGCCGATTACCACCAGCGCGTCGATTTCGTGGCGGCGCAGCACGTCGTATGCGCACTGCCGCCCCTCGACGGTCTCGAACTCCTTGCAGCGGGCAGTCTTGAGGATAGTGCCGCCGCGCTGTATGATGTTGCTGACGTTCTGTGTGGAGAACTCCTCGATTTCGTCAGTTATCAGTCCTCGGTAGCCACGGTAGATGCCGAAGACGCGGAAGCCGGAGTAGATTGCGCTGCGTGTGACGGCGCGTATCGCCGCGTTCATTCCCGGCGCGTCGCCGCCGGAGGTGAGTATTCCGATTGATTTGATGTGTGACATGTCTTGTCCTGTTTATCGTTGGTCAATATAGTGTATGTCTGTTGTATTAATGCCGTCAGGGCGTGAAATGTTCCGCAGCAGCGCGGTTAATGCGCGGTGCTGTCCGCGGGCACGGCTTGCGGAGGCGTTTCCGCCGCCGGCGGCGGCGCGGCGGCTGGGGCTTTGTCCCGTTTCTTCGGCGCTTCAGCTGCCGGAGGCGATGCCGGGGCTTGGCGCGGAACGGCAATGGTGTCCTGTTGATCGGGCATGGGTGCGTTGGGCATCACCATCCTCGTTTCCACTTCAATGACGGTGTCGCTGTCTGCGCTGCCGCCACCGGAGCCTCCGCATGAAGCGCATACGGCAAGGGGCAATATTGCTATGGCTATTGTTCTCATCGCGTACACTCAGATATTTCAGGCGCAAAAGTAGCAAAATCCCCTCTTTTATTCAAAAAATTCCCTAATAAAGAAACACAGCAAAGAACAAATTTTGTTCATGAGCCGCAGTCTGACTAATTTTGCAACAAAATCCGTTACTATGAGAACTTCGTGCATCAACAATATAGACAGCATCGTCTTTGACCTCGGCGGTGTGATAATTGACCTGGACCGTGACGCTGCGGTGGAGGCTCTTGCTGAGCTCGGGCTTGAGCAGGCTGAGGAAATGCTCGACCCGTATGTACAGCGCGGGCCATTCCTCGAAATGGAGACCGGCAAGATGACCGCCGCTGCGTTCTACGACTGTATCCGCTTAATCATCGGCGGACGCGAAGTGTCTGATTTCCAGATACAGACGGCGTTCAACAAGTTTCTCGTAGACTTACCGGCAGAGCGTCTTACGGCTCTCCGCATGCTCCGCCGGCAGGGCTTCCGCCTGTTTGCCCTCAGCAATACCAACCCGGTCATGTACAACTCGTGGATTAACCAGGCGTTCAAGCGTGAGGGGCTGACTATCAACGACTATTTCGACGGCATAGTATGCTCCTTTGAAGAGGGTATGTGCAAGCCCGACCCCGAGATATTTGCCCGCTTGTGCCAGCGCTACGGGCTTACGCCCTCGCGCACCGCGATGCTCGACGACGCGCCCATGAACGTGGCTGCCGCCCGGCTTGCCGGATTGCGTGCGCTGCAGGTCGGGTATGACAAGGAGACGGACATGCTCGCGGCTATCCAGCTAATCAAGCGCGGCTCAAGATGACGCGCCGCATCGTCACTGTCGGCACTTTCGACGGTGTGCACCGCGGGCATCTCGCGGTCATCGGCACTCTCGCTCGCGAGGGCGCCGCGCGTGGTCTTTCCCCTCTGTTGATGACCTTTTCCAACCACCCCTTAGAGGTCGTTGCGCCGGGCAGAGTCCCGCAGATGCTGATGACTGCCGAGGAAAAGCGCGAAGCCCTGTGCAGCACTGGCATAGAGACGGTGATGCTGGCCTTTGACCGCGCCCTGTGCGCACTGACGGCGAGGCAGTGGATGCTGCGGCTGCGCGACGAGTACGCCATGGGCTGCATGGTGGTGGGGTATGACAACACATTCGGCAGCGACGGTCGCGGCTTAGAGCGTCCATCGTTCCTCAAAATGGGCGAGGACCTTGGCATTGCGATGATACAGGCCCCGGAGCTGCCAGGCATCAGTTCGTCGGCAATCCGCCGCGCCCTCGCCGAAGGCGACATCGCCGCTGCCAATGAGATGCTCGGCTACCGCTATACCCTCGCCGGCGAGGTGATGCACGGGCGGCATCTCGGCACCGCCCTCGGCTTCCCTACCGCCAACATCTCGCTGCCGGCAGTGAAAGCGTTGCCGCTGGCAGGAGTGTATGCTGCCGTGGCAAGCGGCCTTCCTGACGGCAAGGCTCACCCCGCTGTCGTCAACATAGGCCGCAGGCCGACAGTCGAGGCCGACGGCAAAATCGTCCCCGAAGCCCACATAATCGGCTATGAGGGCGGCGACCTGTACGGCCGGCAGCTGCGGCTGTCACTTGTAAAGCGCATACGCGCCGAGAAGCGTTTCGACTCGCTCGACAGCCTGAAATCCGCCATTGCTGCTGATGTCGCAACAGCAATGGAAATCAGTGCCGATTGAAAAATCAGCAATAAATCCGCCCTTTTTATTTTGTGTTTCGCGCATTTTGGCTAACTTTGCGAATAATACCATTCACACTAAGACCAATTGTAATGAAACATCAATTACTCACTTTGTCGCTCGCACTGTTCACGACGTGCAGCGCATTTGCCGTAGGCGAGACGTTCACACAGAACGGCGTAGTCTATACGGTGAAGGAAAACAACACAGTGGGCATCACCGATGCAACATCAGACTGCACCGGCGCCCTGACGCTGACCAGCAAGGTCACAAACGACGGCACAGAGTACACCCTCGTGTCTATTGACGAGGATGCGTTCTACTGGTCTAAAATCACCAGCGTCAACATCCCGGCGACTGTCAAAACCCTTGACAAAGGCGCGTTCCGCAGCTGCAACAAGCTCGCCAGCGTGACATTTGACGAGGGCAGCCAGCTGACAACAATCGGCGACAACGCTTTCTACGGAGCTACTTTCCCCACGATAGCTATTCCCGAAGGCGTGACCTCAATCGGCGGCAGCTGCTTCTTCACCTGCACGTCGTTGACTTCTATCTCTCTTCCCTCGACCCTCACTACGATTGGCACGTCTTGCTTCTACAAGAGCGGACTCACGTCGGTCTCCATACCCGCCAGTGTGACAGACCTCGGCGCAAAGGCATTCCTGTTCTGCAACAAGCTGGCCTCTGTGACACTCCCAGCCGACCTCACGGAGCTGAAAGCCGGCACATTCAACGGCACAAAGGCGCTCACGTCGATTTCCATCCCTGCCACCGTCACCTCTATCGGCGACGAGTGCTTCCTCGACAGCGGCCTGGCCGGTGAAATCACATTGCCGCGCGACCTCGCCAACATAGGTTCCGGCGCATTTGTAAGATGCCCGATAACATCATTTTCCGTAGCTCCCGGCAACACTAATTTTACGAAGGTAGGCGAATGTATCTATTCTGCTGACAAGCGTCTCCTCTATCTCTACCCCATGGCTTGCGCCAATACCGTAGTGACTGTGGACAACGCTTGCGTGGGCATTGCCGGCGGCGCATTTTGGAACTCAAACGTGACCAAGGTGACGCTGCCCGAAGGTTTCCGCGCATTTGACGAGTTCTCCTTCTGCCAGGCGGCATCGCTCACAGAAATCAACATGCCCTCAACAGTCGTATTCCTTGGCGAGCAGTCTTTTGCCGGCACGGGACTTACCTCATTCACTGTTCCCGAAGGCGTGGTGATGCTCCCCGAGGCTGTGTTTGCCAGCAGCCCGGCTCTCTCCACTGTGACGCTCCCCTCGTCGCTGACATATATGGACATCCGCGTATTCTTAGGCTGCACAGCCTTGACTACAGTCAACTCTTACGCTTCGACAGCTCCGACGCTCGAAGACTGGTATGAGGAATACGAGTCACCGTTCTACAACGTGCCTTCGACCTGCAAGCTCCACGTCCCCGCCGGCTGCAAGAGTAACTACACTGGCAGTTGGACAGACGTGTTCACCTCGTCACGCATCATCGAGGACCTTCCCGGTTACGCAGCTGTCGAGACCATAACCCCGGCAGACGGCAATACAGTTGAGACGCTGACATACATCCAGCTGAACTATGCCGAAAGCACCGGTTCATACACTGTTCAGGACAGTGAACCCGCGATAACCGTACAGGCAGGCCCGCTCGCAGCCGGTGTCCCCGTAGGCGACATCGTCGCTGTCGGCCATTGGACAGCATCGCTGGCAGGAACAGCCTCAAGCCTCACCCTCACCCCGCGCACGGCAGACGGAGCAGTGCAGCCTCTCAACCTCGCCGATGGCACTGAATATTACATCACAATCCCCGCCGGCATCGTGGCTGACAACACGGGCAAGGTCAACGAGCGCCGCGTGCTCCACTATGTGGGCAGCTATGTGGAACTTCCTTCTTTTGAGCCCACATCGTTCAATCCCGAAAACGACGCTACTATCCGCACCTTCGACGGCGTTACGCTCAATTTTGACGAGGACGTGACCGCAGTGCGCAGCAAGCTCTCAGGCGCGAAATTCCTGAAAGGCACAATGAGCGATGACGGTACTGTCACCGGCACAGACGCTCTCGGATATGACTTCGAGGAATGGTCGCTCACAACATCCAAGCGCAGCCCGCGCATCTGGCCTGCTGACATGGACTATTACACAGTGTCCGTGACACTTGCCGACTACACCGACTACTACATGATCATACCCGCCGGTTTGTTCAAGAACGCCGCTGGTGTCGAGACCGAGCAGTTCATCTTGCATTACAGCAACGGCTCAACAGGCGTTGAGTTGGTAGACGAAAGCGACACAGCTGTCATCGTACGCACAGGCGCAGGCTCGATTACCGTAAACGCAGCTGACGCAGCAGTAGAGGTATACACTATCTCTGGCATCAGCGTAGCAAACACCCACACAGTCAGCGGCGAAGCCAGCATCAGCGGTCTTGCCGACGGTATCTACGTGGTACGCACTACACAGGACGGCACTGTAAAGACAGTGAAAGTCCGCATCTGACGGATAAACACACAAAC
>CAKUKR010000087.1 GCA_934663645.1 uncultured Muribaculaceae bacterium
TTGAGCGAAAAACGGGACTCGAACCCGCGACCCCGACCTTGGCAAGGTCGTGCTCTACCAACTGAGCTATTTTCGCATTCTGTCAATGTTCGCTAGGGGTCTCCCCCCGTTTTGCGTTGCAAAGTTACTGCCTTTTTCCGGACTGTGCAAATTTTTCAGCCAAATTTTTTGCAGTATTTTCGCGCTTTTTTGACAACACTCTAATTGTCAGCACTGTATGATGCGCATTATTTTTTCCACACCCATGCCCCGGGGAACGCTCCCTTGATCTCCTCTGACTGAAGCAGCTCTACTACGGCCTTCTTGTCGGCACTGCGGGCTGCCGTCACGCGGATGTAGCGTGTGCCACTGACGGTGCGCAGCTCGTAGCCCGAGCCGCTGTGCCGCTGTACGAAGCGAGCTGCCTCATCGGCATCCGTGAATGTCCCGACCACCAAATGGTATTGCTCTGCCTCCGGACTGGCTTTCACGGCGTCTGTTGTTGCCGCCGCTTTTGTCCTTGCGGGCGCAGCCGCCGGCTTGGCCGCCTCCTTCTTGCTGTGGTCAACAGACATGGGCAGCACGGAGGCGCAGTCCTGGCGCGGCGCGTCAGTGACTGACGACGGGGTGATGAAGAGCAGTGCCATGGTAAATACTATTACGAACATTGCTGCCACACGGGCGAATGTCTTGTGGATGCGTATATAATAGTATTTGTCGGAGCGCAGCCGCACGGGTTGTTTGCCGCTCGCGGTCTCCTCTTCCGTTTTGGCGTTGTTCAGGCTGATTGCCGCCAGGCTGGAGTGTTCCGCAGTGATGCCGCTGTCAGCCGAGGGTGTGAAGATGATGTTGTCGTCATCGCCCAGCGAGATGTCGCCGAGGCTGCCGAGCCTAACCTGCCGCTCGCTGTGCAGCTCTGCAGTCAGTTCTGCCACCCACACGTCAAGTTGTGCCAGTGCCTGAGGGTAGGGCATACCCATGCGCCGCGCTATCGAGTTGGCTATCAGGCCGTCGTTATTGGTTATCGACGCATTGAACATTACCTCTGTGCACGGCGGCAGTATCATGGCTGCCTGCCTGTTGAAACAGGCAGGGCGGCGGCTGGCGATGAATGCGCCCAACGAGGGGACAATCACGCAGTCGTGCGACCGTAACAGGTACTCAATATGCAGCAGAAGCGGTGTCAATGGATTCTTGCGTCTTTTATTGGGACTGCAAATTTAGTCAATCTTGCCGACTTGTGCAATAGCCATACGCTCACTTGCGCTTGCGCGGCGTGGGAAAGAGTGTGTTAAACAACTTTGTGTCAGCGCCATATTCGGCGGCAAGTTTTTTGTCCATTTCCGCCATGTCGCTTTCGTGCATCACCGAGTGGATGTATGCCCGCAGCAGCAGCAAGTCGCCGTTGCGCGGCGAGAGTTTCAGCCCCTCGCGTATGTCGTCGCCGGCGAGCTGGTATTCCTCTGTGGATATGAGGAACAGGGCGCGGTCGAAATATGACTCGTCGCTCGGCGACGTTTCCACGAGACGGTCATATAATGTACGCGCGTAGTCTGTGTCGTTGTTGCCGGCGGCTATCTGCGCCATCATGCGCAGCGTGTCGGCATCCGGCTGCTCTATCTTGCGGAACTGCGCGAGAGCCTCTTCGCTGTTCCCCTGGGCGAGGCATGTCACGCCGTACATCTTGCGTGCCCAGTCGTCGTCCGGGGCTGCTTCGAGTATCGCGGCGAGGTCGTCTTGGGCTTCGCCGTACTGTCCCAGCGACAGGTATGCACGAGCGCGATTGGCACGCAGGGTGGTCGAAGCCGGGGCTATCGACAGCCCGAGGGTGTAGTTTGACACAGCCTCCTCCACGTCGCCGAGGTGCGTGTTGATGATGCCCAGGTTGGATAGCAGGAGCGCGTTGTTGAAGTTCGAGGGGTCGCGGCGGAGGGCATCGACGGTGCACCGCTTGGCGTCAACCCACATCTCGCGGGCGATGTACCAGTCTGCTGAATCCGCCATCTGAACATAGTCGCGGCGCAGGTTTGCCGGCAGTTCCTCCTGTTGAGCTGGGACATTGCCTTGTGACGGCATCGTGGCGAGCAATAATGCGTAAACGGCTGCTGTAATCATCTGTGTAAACGGTTGGTGATGCAAAAGTAGCAAAAAACGGCGTGACAGCACTTGCGCAATAACATAAAAAGTTGTAACTTTGCGTGTTAAACAACGCACAGGACACGGGAGGTTCTGCCTAATCCGCGCCCTGACGCTTCATAATTAGAGAACAAACACAGAATCAACGATTTAGATTATGTTCAGAGATAACACGTGCGGCGAATTGCGCCTCGCAGATGCCGGCAAGAAAGTGCGTCTGGCGGGCTGGGTGCAGCGTATCCGCAAGATGGGCGGCATGACTTTCATAGACCTGCGTGACCGCTACGGCATCACCCAGATAGTTTTCAATAACGAGGTTGACCCGGAACTGTGCAGCCGCGCCAACGAGCTCGGGCGTGAATATGTGCTTCAGGTGACTGGCACCGTGGCTGAACGCAGCAACAAGAACAGCAGCATACCCACAGGCGAGATTGAAATCATCGCTGACGGCTTCAATATACTCAACACGAGTGAGATACCGCCTTTCACCATCGAGGACGACACCGACGGCGGCGACGACTTGCGCATGAAATACCGTTATCTCGACCTGCGCCGCCCCGCCGTGCGCAAGAACCTCGAACTGCGTCACCGTATCGCTTTTGAGATACGCCGTTATCTCGACGCCAACGACTTTCTCGAGGTCGAGACCCCGGTGCTGGTGAAAAGCACTCCCGAGGGCGCTCGCGACTTCGTGGTGCCCTCGCGCATGAACCCAGGCGAGTTCTACGCCCTGCCGCAGAGCCCCCAGCTGTTCAAGCAGCTGCTCATGGTCAGCGGCTTCGACCGTTATTTCCAGATTGCCAAATGTTTCCGCGACGAAGACCTGCGAGCTGACCGCCAGCCCGAGTTCACGCAGATAGACTGCGAAATGAGCTTCGTGGAGCAGGAAGACGTGATACAGATGTTTGAGGGGCTGGTCAAGCATATATTCAAGTATGTCAAGGGGATAGACTTCACAGAGCCGTTCCCGCGCATGACCTGGGCAGACGCTATGCGCCTCTACGGCAGCGACAAGCCAGACATCCGCTTCGGCATGCCGTTTGTCGAAATCACAGATATGGTCAAAGGCAAAGGCTTCAAGGTGATGGACGATGCCGAGCTGACTGTCGGCATATGCGCCCCAGGCTGTGCCAACTATACGCGCAAGCAGACAGACGCGCTTACCGACTTCGTGAAGCGTCCGCAAGTGGGCGCGAAAGGCCTTGTATATGTCAAGTTTGAGGAGGACGGCAGCATCAAGAGTTCTGTCGGCAAGTTCTTCAGCGACGACGACCTTCGCGCATGGGGCGAGCGCATGGGCGCGAAGCCCGGCGATATGCTCCTGCTGATGAGCGGCCCGGCAGACAAGACTCGCAAGCAGCTCTGCGAGCTGCGCCTCGAGATGGGCAACCGCCTCGGGCTGCGCGACAGAAACGTGTTCGCCCCCCTCTGGGTGGTTGACTTCCCCCTCTTCGAGTGGGACGACGAGACACAGCGTTACTACGCCATGCATCATCCGTTCACATCGCCCAATCCGGACGACATACCACTGCTGCACAGCAACACCGGCAAGGTCCGCGCAACGGCTTACGACATCATCGTCAACGGCACGGAACTCGGCGGCGGCTCGATACGTATCCACGACGCGAAGTTGCAGGACACCATGTTTGAGCTGCTCGGCTTCACGCCTGAACGTGCGCAGGAGCAATTCGGCTTCCTCATGAACGCATTCAAGTACGGTGCGCCCCCTCACGGAGGTCTTGCCCTCGGCTTCGACCGCTTCGTGTCGATACTCGCCGGACTCGACACCATACGAGATGTCATCGCATTCCCGAAGAACAACTCCGGCCGCGACGTGATGAACGAGTCCCCCTCGCCCATCGACGACAGCCAGCTCGAGGAGCTGCGGCTGCGCATCGTCCCCTCGGAGAACAAATGACTTAACACCAACCTCTCATCCGCGAAACGTGAAACTAAACACCATAACATCAGCCATCGAGCAGTTTGCCCCCCTGTCGCTGCAACTCGACTTTGACAACAGCGGGTTGCAGATAGGGCATGGCGGCGACGACGTGACCGCAGTGCTTCTGTGTCTCGACGTTACGGAGGATGTGGTTCAGGAAGCGCTGGACCGCAAGTGCGAACTCATCATCGCGCACCACCCGCTGCTGTTCCGTGGCCTGAAAAGCATCACCGGGCGCACACCTGTGATGCGCATCGTCGAGACTGCCCTGCGCGGCGGCGTGGCGATATACTCGGCACATACCAACCTGGACTGCGCCTCTCGCGGCGTAAGCAGCGAAATGGCGCGTATGCTGCATCTCGAGAACTGCGAGGTGCTGTCCCCCTCACCGGCGGGCAACGGCAATACCGGTCTGGGGATAGTGGGCAACATTTCGCCAACACCCGCCATCGAGTTCCTCCGTCATCTGAAGGAGACATTCGAGGTCAAGGCTCTGCGCTATTCCGCGCAGTCGCCGCAACTCGTCATTCGCCGGGTGGCTCTGTGCGGCGGCAGCGGCGCGGAGTTCATACCGCAGGCCAAGGCCGCCGGCGCTGACATTTTCGTCAGCGGTGACATCAAATACCACGACTTCACCACCCATGCCTCCGACATCATGATAGCCGACATCGGCCATTACGAGAGCGAGGTGTGCGCTCGCAAGCTGTTTGCCCGAATACTCCGCGAGCAGTTCCCCGACCTGGTGACGCATACGGCGGAATCGGACCGCAACCCGATCGGGGTCTTGTGAGCCGTGACGCTTCCAATAATTGTAATTAATAACAGAAAGCATAACATCATCTTATGGCAGACAACAAATCAGAGAAAGAACACAGTGTGGAGCAGCGGCTCAAAGCTCTCTACCAGCTGCAGACGTACCTCTCGGAAATCGACAAGATACGATTCCTGCGCGGCGAGCTTCCATACGAGGTAAAGGACCTGGAGGACGAAATAGCCCGATTCCAGTCCCGTATCGCCAAGCACACCGAGGAAATCGAGGAGCTCAAGCAGTTCACCGTACAGAAAACCGGTGAAATTGCCGACCGCCGCAACAAGATTGCCAGATATGACCAGCAAATGGACAATGTCCGCAATAATCGCGAATACACATTCCTCGAGAAAGAGAAGGAATATGAAAACCTCGAGATAGAGCTCGCCGAGAAGAATATCCGCGAGGCGTTGGCAAAGCAGGAGGAGAAGAGAAACGAGATAGCCGAAGCTCAGGAGCAGATCACTGACCATGAGCATATCCTGGCTGAAAAGCGCGAGGAACTCGACAGCATCGTCAACGAGACCAAGCAGCAGGAGGAGGACATACGCGAAAAGGCCAAGGAACTCGAAGCCATAATCGACGACTACACCCTCAACGCCTTCAAGCGCATACGCAAGAATGCCCGCAACGGTCTGGGCATCGTCACTGTGCAGCGCAACGCCTGCGGCGGCTGCTTCAACAGAATCCCGCCCCAGCGCCAGCTCGAAATCAAGATGCACAAGAAAATAATCGTCTGCGAGTACTGCGGCCGCATCATGATCGATGGCGTGCTCGCCGGTGTGGAAAAACCCGAAGAGGCTGCCCCCGCTCCCGCAACTACCCGCCGCCGCTCGTCCAAGTCAACGGCTTCCAGCAGCAACTGACCATCTATACATTAATATATTTGACAACAGGAACGCACCGTTTTGGCGCGTTCCTGTTGTTTAGTCTGCCGAGGTTTGCCGTCACTTGGCTTCGGTGACAATCACTTTCCCCTCGGGACGCTCTATGCACAGGCGTGCTTGCTTGGCTGCTTCCACGGCTTGCGGTACTCCCTTGGCCTTGTCAAACCAGCGTATGGCTGTCTCAAAATTCTTGTTGAGTGCCTCATAGACACCGCGAGCATAGTTGGATGCGTTGCTGTTGCCGGCCTTGTCGAGGTATTTGCGGGCGGAGACCATGTCGCCACGGCTCATTGCTGCATTGGCCGCGTTCAGGTTTGCCACCTCATCGTCCGGGTACATGCGCACGGCTGTCTCAAACACCTCGTTGAACTCGTCTGAACCGGGAGTGAACGTCTCCGAAGCGAGGTAGAACTCATTCAGCCCCAGTTTCTGCGGCGCGGTGCGCACCAGTCCTACAATCTGCTGAACGTCAGTAAATTCTCGCACCGTATAGTTGACTGTATAGTCAGAGTGGCGCAGCGTGGGGTATACATTCTTCAGCAAGAACGGATATTCCTCGGGAAAATCGCGCTTGATGCGGGCCTCCTTCTCATCGGGTGTCAGCGTAGTGTCGTCGATTATGGCGAGGATGCCGTCGCGGCTTTCCAGGTCGGAAGTCTCGACCCATTTGCGAAGCCCGGCCCAGTCCTCCGCCTCGTATGCCGACGTGAACTTGACGGAACGAGGCAGCGAATAGCTGTCGCGGACATAGCCCACCAGCGACTCCGTGCGTCCCTTGGCGAGTTTCTCGTTGTGGTCATACGGCCCTTCAGGTGATGCGTAACCCTTGATGAATATGGACGTTATGGTGTAGTCGCGGTCATTGCGCACACGGTCTATGGTCTGCGATATTTTCGCCAGTTCCGAGGCATTGTTGCGGAACTCCGGGTCGATGTCCGACACGTTCACCGGGAAATCAACGTATGCGCTGCCGCTCTCCTTGCGGCTTTTGATGCCTTCCGATTTCGGGCGAGTGTAGACATATTCAGCGTTGAAGAATGCCGGCCGCATGTCTATCGTCGCAAGCGGCTGGTCTGCCGAGCCGCCTACGCTGCAGTTGGCGCAGCCGCCGTAGGTGTAAGTCAGCCGCAGCTGCGACAGGTTCATCCACTGGCGGTAAGGCACGCTGCCGCTGTATGAGATGTATGAGGCATCCTTGCCGTTGTGGTACAGGTTCTCGCCGCGCACATACCCCTCGTCATTGCGCAGGTGGTAGTACATGCGGTTGCGCCCGGCTACGGTCACCGGTGACATCTGCACCCTCTGGTTGCCGTCCGTTATTTCCGGGACGACGATTACCTCCTCGTTGGACTTCATCTTGACTTGCGAGGCATCGATGACAAATGAGATGCTCAGGCCGTTGCCCTCACGCTCGACATTCAGCGAGCTTATGCTCACGTCGCCCGGTGTCACGGACACCACGGCTGAAGCCGTCGCCACAGCCGTCGCTACAAATATTGATGATATGGTTCGTTTCATTGCTTGGTCGTTTTATGAAGGCTCTTAGAATACATACTCCAGGTTGATTGCTGCCTTGGTCGGGCCGACATAGTTGTGCACCGCGTCGTCACGCAACTTGATGCCCGTCTTGAGGTCATACTTGTCATAGCGCGTGTATATCCAGCCGATGCCTATTTCAGCCTCCAGGTTCCAATGCTTGCCCAGCACCCACGAGTGTCCGTATACGAACCCGGCACCCGCGCCGAAGCCCTTGACCCGGCAGTCCGCCAGCTGCGTGAAGTCATTGTTCAGGAACTTCTTCAGCCCGCCGATGTTGGCGAAATTGTAGATGCCGCCCATCAGGTTGACCCCGATGAAATTCCCCTGGAACTTCTCGCAAAACCAGTAGCGGAACTCTGGAGTTACCTCCCAATGGTGCCACTCATGCTTGTTCACGTCCCAATAGTTGGTGTTGCCGCTGATGTCGAAAGTCCAGTCACGCGAGAGGGCAAACTCCAGCCCGAGCGACGGCGAAGCGAAGCCGTCATACAACAGGTTGGTTTTCACTGCCACGCTCTGGGCAGACGCGCCGAGCGTGGCGAAAAACAGCCCAGCCGGCAGCAACCATGCTAATCCTTTTCTCATTATAATATTCTGTGTGTTGGTTTATATCCAAAGCAAAGTCATCTGCAAATGTACAAATAAAAATCGGTTATGCTTGCATATCTGAAAGCTATCCGCCGTCTCTCTGCATATACCCATGAGCGTTAGTTGAATATTTTGCTTTTGCAACATTGTGTAAATCAGTGTATTGTGATTTCGTTGCAAAATTATAGGCGGAAATGTTTGGAGGCAACAGGGAAAAACAGTATATTTGCGGCGTAAAAAGAACTGATTCTTGCTAACCTCACTTATGGTATCACCCGGGCTTGGATATAGATGCCGAGATAAGCGGAAGCCAGAACAGT